>JAHELH010000127.1 GCA_024644285.1 Paracoccaceae bacterium
ACCAGCAGCTGGTCGGCCGCCCGCGCATGCTCATCCAGCGCCGCAAGGTCGGCCTCGCCGGCGACCCCGACCGCCTTCATCACCGGCAAACCGAAAGCGGCGCGCAGCGACGCAACCCGCTCGGGGCTTTCACGCCCGTGCAATTGCAGCATGTCGATCGGTACCGCCGCGAGCAGCGCGTCCAGTGCGTCGTCCTCCGGGTCCACGACCAGCGCCACCTTGCAAAGGCCCGGCGGAACCTCGGCGGCCAGCGCGGCGGCCTGCGCGTGCGACAGGTTGCGCGGCGATTTTTCGTAGAAAACGAAACCGACATAGGCCGCACCGGCCGTCGCCGCCGCGGCCACATCCTCGGATCGCGTCAGCCCGCAGATCTTGACCCGGATGCCGGACACGGGCTTGGCCTAGCGCGCCGTCTCGCTCGATTCGAGCATCGCCAGTACGTCGTCGCCGTCCTTCGCCTTGGCGGTCTTGATCCGCGCGACCTCGCGGGCCAGGCGCTCTTTCTCGCGGCGCTGCGCCGCGGCCTCGGCGCGGTGCTTGTGCTCGCGCAGCCACTCCCAGACAAAGCCCAGGAACAGTCCGCCGATGATCCCACCGAAGATCACCACGAACAGCGGCAGCGTCGCTGAATTCGCCTCTGACGGGTAGCTGATCAGTTCGGCCAGGCCCTGCGGAAGCAGATTCAACGTCACCGGCTCGCGGTTGGCGAGCGCGACCGTTATGAGACAGATCGCGATCACGGCCAGGATCGCGTAACGGATATAGCGCATGGCTGGTTCGACCTAATTTCCGTTCAGACGATCGCGCAGCAGCTTCCCGGTCTTGAAGAAGGGAACGTGTTTCTCTTCAACCTCGACGGATTCTCCGGTGCGCGGGTTCCGGCCCACTCTGGCATCTCTCTGTTTGACGGAAAAGGCCCCAAATCCGCGCAATTCGACCCGGGCGCCGCGCGACATGGCCTCGATGATCTCTTCGAAGATGGTGTTGACGATCCGCTCGACATCTCGCTGAAACAGATGCGGGTTTTCATCCGCGATCTTTTGGATCAGTTCGGATCTGATCATGGCTGGGCTCCCCCTATGCGCGCGGCTAAGTGTCCAGGCGGCCGCCATACCTGGCGGACCGACTATAGAGCGATTTGATTTTTCGCAAAACAGGAAGGCGGCCCGATTTGCAGATTTCCCGCGCTAATATGCTGAAAAAAGGTGGCAATTCCATGGGAATTTCATTCGGGCGTCGTCAGAACCGTGATCGTCCCTTGTCCGGGATCGACTGATTCGCAGCAACCCTGACGAGGTTTCGGCCAAGAGCGTTCGTGATCTGGTGGCGTCAACCCGGCAGCCCGGGTCCGCGCGATGCCTGCGGCCCCGCGCCCGAAGTCCGGCCGGCCTGCGCGGCTCTCTGCGGGTACCGACCTGCCGACACGTGCGGGTCGGAAGTCTGGTCGCCGCAGCGACGCGCCGGCGCGTTCGGCAAATCCCGCCCCCGCAATGACAAAGGGCCCCGCGCCTTTCGGAGCGGGGCCCTCTCGCAAATGCCTGCAGGCGTTACTCTTTTTCCTTCTCGTCGCCTTTCAGCGCCGCACCCAGGATGTCGCCCAGCGAGGCGCCTGAATCGGACGAGCCATACTGCTCGACCGCTTCCTTCTCTTCGGCGATTTCGCGGGCCTTGATCGACAGGCCCAGCCGGCGCGACTTGGCGTCGACATTGGTGACGCGCACGTCGACCTTGTCGCCCACCTGGAAGCGCTCGGGGCGCTGCTCGGACCGGTCGCGCGACAGGTCGGACCGGCGGATGAACGACTTCATCCCCTCGTGCTCGACCTCGATGCCGCCATCCTCGATCGCGGTCACCGTCACGGTGATGATCGAGCCGCGCTTGATGCCGTCCACGGCCTCCGAGAACGGGTCGCCGCCCAGCGCCTTGACGCTCAGCGAGATGCGCTCTTTCTCGGTGTCGACCTCGGTGACCACCGCCTTGACCATGTCGCCCTTGCGGTAGTTCTGGATCGCGTCCTCGCCGCGCTCGTCCCAGGACAGATCGCTCAGGTGAACCATGCCGTCGATGTCGTTGTCGAGGCCGATGAACAGGCCGAACTCGGTGATGTTCTTGACCTCGCCCTCGACCTCGGTGCCCACCGGATGGGTCTCGGCAAACACTTCCCACGGATTGCGCATGGTCTGCTTGAGGCCGAGAGAGACGCGTCGCTTGGCGGTATCGATCTCCAGAACCATGACCTCCACCTCCTGCGAGGTGGAAACGATCTTGCCAGGATGCACGTTCTTCTTGGTCCAGGACATCTCCGAGACGTGCACCAGCCCCTCGACCCCCGGCTCCAGCTCCACGAAGGCGCCGTAATCGGTGATGTTGGTGACGCGGCCGGTATGGACCGAATCCAGCGGGAACTTGGCTTCCACCGTGTCCCAGGGATCGTCCTGCAGCTGCTTCATGCCCAGGCTGATGCGGTGGGTTTCCTTGTTGATCTTGATGACCTGGACCTTGACGGTCTCGCCGATCGACAGGATCTCCGAAGGATGGTTGACGCGGCGCCAGGCCATGTCGGTGACATGCAGCAGGCCGTCGACACCGCCGAGATCGACGAAGGCGCCGTATTCGGTGATGTTCTTGACCACGCCGTCGACCGCCTGACCCTCTGTCAGGTTGCTGATGACCTCGGCTCGCTGCTCGGCGCGGCTTTCCTCGAGGATCGCGCGGCGCGAGACGACGATGTTGCCGCGCCGGCGGTCCATCTTGAGGATCTGGAACGGTTGCTTCAGCCCCATCAGAGGGCCGGCGTCGCGCACCGGGCGCACGTCCACCTGGCTGCCGGGCAGAAACGCCACGGCGCCGCCCAGATCGACGGTGAAGCCGCCCTTGACGCGACCAAAGATCGCGCCCTCGACGCGCTCTTCGTCGGCATAGGCCTTTTCCAGACGGTCCCAGGCCTCTTCGCGCCGCGCCTTGTCGCGGCTGATCGATGCCTCGCCGCGGGTGTTCTCGACCCGGTCGAGATAGACCTCGACCTCATCGCCGACCTTCAGGTCGGGCGCCTCGCCGGGATTTGCGAATTCCTTCAGATCGACGCGGCCTTCCATCTTGTAGCCGACGTCGATGATGGCCTGTCCCGCCTCGATTGCGATGACCTTGCCCTTGACCACGCTGCCTTCCTGCGGCGTGTCGATCTCGAAGCTTTCTTCAAGGAGGGCTTCGAATTCCTCCATCGTTGCATTCGCCAAGTCTTACGTTTCCTTTTTGCGTGTTACTGGCCGCGCGGTTGTCTCCGCCGGTCTTGAAGGTTTCGTTGGTCAGGCGGGGCGCAAAACAAAGAGGGCCGGAGGTTCCGACCCTGCTCACTCAATGCTGTGCGACGGTTTTCCGCCTTGTCGACGGGCGGGCTATAGCGCGTGGGCGGGACAAGGGCAAGGGTGGCGTCCCGCATGCCCGGCACGAGCCAAACCTTGCGCGGAAGGATCGGTGCGCCCCGCGCCGGCGCGGCCGGCCTCGGTCCAAAGCGGACGGCCGTTGCGCAAGTGGCGTGTCACCAGCTGGCGCGCCCGGGCACCGCTGACGAAGGGCCGGGCCGGCGCCTGCGATGCGTAGAGCATCTGAGCCGCCTGCCGCGCCGTTTCCGCGCCCAGCATCCGCACCGCCTCGTCACCCAGCCACAGCGACTCGGCCCAGGCGCCCTCGGCGCGCAGCACGGAATGACAGGGCAGCAGCAGGTGGACATAGTCGATCTCGCCCTCCGGCGGAACCATGCGAACGCCCGGCAAGCCCAGCAGATCCTTCGCGGCGATCAAGACCTCCTGGTGGCCGAACATCCGCTCGGCGACGGGGCTCTTAACCAGGAGGCGATGCTGACGCGAGACCCGCAATGTCCGGGACGGTATGCCGGAAGCCAGCGCGCCCGGCGCGATCTCGACCGCCCGCAGGCCCACTTGCCGGCGCTGCTCGGCGGCGGATTTCGGGTTCTGAGAGGTCCACAGGACCGGCAAAGCGCCCTGGTCCAGTGTCATCGCCAAGTCTCCGGCGCGCAGGTCCTCGACCCTCCGGGGCCCCTGCGGAGTATCGATCTCGGTGCCGGCGGCGAAGCAAACCACGAATGTGATCGCGTCGTCGCTGTCGGCCTCGGTCTCGTCGATGAAGTTGACGCCGGTCATCGAGGTGATGGTCAGGCTGTTGAACGAGGCATCGACCCCGTCCTCGGGAAGAAGGAAATAGCGCGCCGCCCCGCCACCGACCGGCACCGCCTCGACGATGTAACCGGTGTAGCTCGTCCCCCCGAGATCGTAAGAGATTTGCCAAAGCCGGGGGGTGGAATAGGTGATGCCTTCGATCACCGCCGGCCAGGTTCCGTTCGAGCCGACGCGAAAGCCCGCGTCGATGAACTCGTCCAGCCCGGAACTGTAGTGGTCGTCGGGCACATCGGCGGTGGTCTCGGTCAGCAGGAATTCGACATCCGCACCGATCCCCGGCACGCCCAGGACATCGCCGTTGATGGGCAGGCCGTTCAATTCCAGCATGTCGAACATCGTGGCCACGGCGCGGTCTCCTAGGCGGCCCGGTCGTCGGCGACGGGGCCTAGGAAGCGCCGCAGATAGCTTTCCAACGGCAAGGGCGACAGATGATAGGTCTCGATGGCCAGGGACATCCCCGGCCCATAGCCCGCCCGGTCGAGCGTCCAGCGCCGGTTCAGCGGCAGGTTCAGAAGCCCGGCGGCGCGGCGCACCATGATCCTCGCGACGCGGCCGTTGCCGTCGATATAGGGATGGATGCGGAAGAAGGCCGCCAGTATCGCGGCCAGTTCGCGGTATCGCATTTCCGGCCGGACACGATCGCGCAACAGCGCCTCGATCCGCAACGAAAGAAGGCGCATCTCGGTGGCCACCCGTTCAGGGGGACAGGTGCGCGAAACCATAGGCGCGTCGGCCCGGACCTTGAGGCGTACCACGACCGGCTCGCCCGGGCCGCGGTATGCGCCCGCCCGAACCCCGGCGACCCGCCGCGTGGCCTGCCGCATCAGCAGCCGGTGCAGCGCGCGGGTGTCGCAAAGATGCCGGATTTGCCGGGCCGCGGGCTGGCCTGCCAGCAGCCGTTCGACCCGTTCGGCCGGGCCGGCAGGCTCGCAGGTCGGCAACCGCGGCTGCGGGCGTTGCGCGTTCATCGGCATGGCTCCAGACTGCCAGTCGGGCGGAATCGGGGTAAGGTTAGCGTCCGCCCGCCCTGTCATCGGCAGGGATCTATCGTCCGAACCGGGCCAATTTGCGGCTATTTATTGGAATAATTCATGACTTGGCGCCAATTCGGGCCATTGCGGCGACATCGTAGCGTCCAGGGGCTTCCGGCCGAAGGCTACCCGCCATACCCGTTCTGTCAGGAGAGTTACCGCGTCGTCTGTTCATGTCCGGCGCCTCGCGGTTATGATCGCCACGCACCGCAGACCAGAGGCGCGCCATGACCTTAGAGGAAGCCATCGCCCAGCAGCCGCAATGGGTGCAGATCTGGCTCAACATCCTGCTTCTGGGCGCCTTTGTCCTGCCCGCGGTCCTGCTGATCTGGCGGCAGACCCGCGTGGCGGGCATCGTGTCGCTGATCGTTTCGGCGACCGCCGCCTACGGGGTGGTCTGGCTCTACGACCGGATGGGTTACGTCAAGCTGTTGGGCCTGCCGCACCTTTTTCTCTGGACGCCGCTGGTGATCTACCTGGTCGGCCAGTTCCGCCGGGATGACCTGCCGCAAATCCCCAGGGTCCTGCTGGGCGCCGTGATCGCGACCCTGCTGATTTCTCTGGCCTTCGACTTTTCCGACGTGATCCGCTACATCCTCGGCGAACGGGTGCCCACGGCATTGCCCGCCTGACACGGGCCGCGCTGTCGGCATTATGCAGAGGGCGGCAGCCGGTCCTGCACCACCCGGATCGCTGCCGCCACCGCCTCGCCGATATCCATTTTGCTGGTGTCGAGTTGCACCGCGTCTTTGGCCGGCCGCATCGGCGCGGCTTCGCGCTCGGCGTCGCGGGCGTCGCGGGCGCGCAGATCGTCCAGCACCTTCGCAAGCGTCAGGTCAGGAAACCGCGGCGCGAGTTCCGCAAGCCGCCGCGCGGCGCGGACCTCGTCGCTGGCAGTGACGAACAGTTTCGCCTCCGCGTCGGGGCAGATCACCGTGCCGATGTCGCGGCCGTCCAGCACCGCGCCGCCGGCGCGCCGGGCGAACTCGCGCTGGAAGTTCACCAGCGCCGCGCGCACTTCCGGCAAGGCCGCCACGCGGCTGGCCGCTTGCGCAACCTCGGGCGTGCGCAGATCGCCGCGCGCCAGATCCGCCGGCACCAGCGCCCGGGCCGCTTGCAGCGGATCCTCGCCATCCAGCACCCGCCGCCCCGTCGCCCGGTAGATCAGGCCGGTATCGAGATGGGCAAACCCGAAATGCGCCGCCACGGCCTTGGAGATCGTGCCCTTGCCCGCCGCCGCCGGCCCGTCGATGGCCACGGTGAACCTCACGCCCGCCCCCGGAAATGTCCCACCGCCAGCAGAACGAACGCGGCGCCGTAGAGGGCGAACTTCGCCATGGTCAGCCCGCAGGCAATCGCCACCGCCTCTGCGTCGATCCCGTCGGCGCCGCGCCGCAACAGTCCGGCGACGGCCGCGTTTTCCGCGTAATCCAACCCCGCCGCGACAAGCGCCGCGGCGCCCGCCGCCAGCGCCAGCCGGCCGGTAACCCGAAATGCGGCGGCGATCAGCGTCAGGGCCAGCAGGGCGGGAAAAACGCTGTCCAGAACCCGCATCGGCCCCAGGTAGCGCGCTTTTCCCAGCGGCGACAATTCTCTCAGGAACAACCGCGCATCCTCTAGGCCGTAGCCCAGCAGGCGCGCGTCAAAGATCGTCAGGCCACCGGCCTCGCGGGAAATCGCGAAATACGACCACACGGCCATCCCGACGAACCAGGCGGCGGTCAGCGCCGCCAGCGGCGGAAACAGCCGC
>JAHELH010000128.1:0-5321 GCA_024644285.1 Paracoccaceae bacterium
GTGGTGTCGTCAAGCATGGGGGCCTCCGTATCGGGCTTGGGCTTTGCCGTCTTGTCACGATATAGGGCGGGGATTGCAAGCGGGAGTGCGCGATGGACCTGAGCGACGCCTACGAGAACGGCGCCTATATCCCGGGGGCCGAGCGGTACCGGGAGACGTGGCCGGTCAAGGCGGCGGATTTCCAGAAGAGGCTGGCCGGCCGGGCGCGGCTGGGCATCGCCTATGGGACAGGCCCGCGTCAGCGGTTCGACCTGTTCCTGCCGGACGGCGCGGCGGCGGGTCTGGCGGTGTTCGTACATGGCGGCTACTGGAAGGCGCTCGACCGGTCGGATTGGTCGCACCTGGCCGCGGGGCCCCTGGCCCGCGGCTGGGCGGTGGCGATGCCGTCCTACACGCTGGCGCCCGAGGCGCGGATTTCGCGGATCACCGCCGAGATCGCGGCGGCGGTGGCGGCGGCGGCGGGGGAAGTGCCGGGGCCGGTTGTGATCACCGGCCATTCCGCGGGCGGGCATCTGTCGGCGCGGATGCGCTGCGCGGACGTGGAACTGCCCAAGCCGACGGCCGACCGGGTGGCGCGGGTGCTGCCGATCTCGCCGCTGGCCGATTTGCGGCCGTTGATGCGGACCGAGATGAACGCGGTCCTCGGCATCGACGCGTCGGAAGCGGCGGTGGAGAGCCCGGTCTTGTGCGCCGATCTGCGCGACTGGGACACGGTGGTCTGGGTCGGGGCCGAGGAACGGCCCGCCTTCCTCGACCAGGCGCGCTGGCTGGCGGACGCCTGGCCCGGCGCGGCGCTGCGGGTGGCGCCGGGGCGGCACCATTTCGACGTGGTGGAAGAGCTGGAAGTGCCAGACAGCCCACTGACCTCTGCCCTGCTGGACGGCCTGATCTGATTGCGGCGCTGGCGCGCCATTCGATTTCCCCCATCCTCGGCTTCGCCTGCGGTGGGGCCCGCCGCCCCTTGCCGGTGTGGCGCAGCGCGGCGCCCTTCGGCCCGCGCGCGAGTGCGGGAGCCTCCGGCGGAGGTATTTTTTGAAGCCAAAGATGAGGGGTGTCAGGTTTGGCCGAAGCGTTGCGACCAGCAGGGCAGAATGTCGGTGTCGGCGGGCGTGGCGAGGTAGACGCCGCGGGCGATGGCGCGGGCGAGGCATGTGGCGGCGGCATGGCCGATGAGCAGCGTGTCGGCGACCGGGTCGCCGAGCGGCCGCGCGCCGGTGGCGGCGGCGAAGACCAGGTCACCGTCCATCGGCGTGTGGCTGGGCACCAGGGCGCGGGCAAGGCCGTCCTGGGCGGCGGTGGCCATGCGCTGTGCCTGGGCCTGCGTCAGCGCCGCGTCTGTGGCGACAACCGCGATGGTGGTGTTGTGGCCGACGCGCTTGGTGGCAAGGCGCGCCGGATCGGGATGCGGGGCGGGGCCGAGACCGCCGAATTCCGCGCCGAACTCAAAGGGCGCGGCCCAGAAATGGCCGGCCGCATCGGCCAGGGCGGTTCCGAGGGCGTTGACGGCGACCAGCGCACCGATTGTGAACCCGGTGTCGAGCACCAGCGAGGCCGAGCCGAGACCGCCCTTCAGATCCGCCGTGGTGGCGCCGGTGCCGGCGCCGGCGGTGCCAAGCGCGAAATCCTGCCCGGCGGAGGCAAGCGCCAGCGCGCCGAGCGCCTTGTAGGGGTTCTCGGTCCAGTCCTTGCCGCCGCCGTTCAGCAGGTCGAACAGGATCGCGCCCGGCACGATCGGCACGCGCTGGTCTCCGACCGCGAAGCCCCGGCCCTGCGCGCGCAGCGTGTCGGCCACGCCCGAGGCGGCGTCGAGGCCGAAGGCCGAGCCGCCCGAGAGCACCAGCGCGTCGACCTGCTGCACGATCTTGTCGGGGGCCAGCAGGTCGGTCTCGCGGGTGCCGGGCGCGCCGCCCATGACGTGCACGGCGGCGGTGAAGGGGGTGTCGGCGGTCAGCACGGTGCAGCCGGTCTTGACGGCGTGGTCCTCGGCATTGCCGACGCTGAGGCCGGGCACATCGCTGATCAGGTTGCGCGGGCCGGGGCGCATCAGATGCAGCGGCCGCCGTCGACTTCCATGGCGACGCCGGTGACCATGCCGGCCTCGTCCGAGCAGAGGTAGAGCGCGGCATTGGCCAGGTCCTCGGGGGTCGAGAACCGACCGAGCGGGATGGTGGCGAGGAACGCCGCACGGCGCTCCGGCGTGTCCTCGCCCAGAAAGCTGGCCAGAAGCGGCGTCTCGCCCGCCACCGGGCACAGCGCGTTGACGCGGATGCCCTGTGGCGCAAGCTCGACCGCCATCGCCTTGGTGGCGGTGATCATCCAGCCCTTCGAGGCGTTGTACCAGCTGAGCCGGGGCCGCGGGCTGAGCCCGGCGGTGGAGGCGATGTTGAGGATCGCGCCGCGGCCGCGCGCCTTCATCCGCGGCACCAGGTGGCGCGCGGTCAGGTAGACGGATTTGGCGTTGACCGCCAGCACGCGGTCGAACTCGTCTTCCGGCACCTCCTCCATCGGCATCGGCAGGTGGGTGACGCCGGCATTGTTGACCAGGATGTCGACATGGCCCAGCCGGTCGATGGCCGCCTGCGCCATCGCCCGGACGCTCTCGTCGTCGGCGACATCGACGGTTTGCGCGACGGCGTCGAGATCGTTGGCGACGGCTTCGGCGGCGGCGCGGTTGATGTCGGCGATCATCACCCGCGCGCCCTCGGCGGCGAAGCGGGCGGCGATGCCGGCGCCGAAACCCGACGCGGCCCCGGTGATGATGGCGGTCTTTCCCTGCAGTCGCATGCTGGCCTCCCCGGCGTGTTGCGGTATCTTACGGCGGCGGCGGGGAAAGCCAACAGGGAGGCGGCGATGATCGACGGGGCGCACGTGGTGATCTATTCGACGGATGCCGGGGCGGACCGCGCGTTCCTGCGCGACGTGCTGGGGTTCGGCCACGTGGATGCGGGCGAGGGCTGGCTGATCTTCGGCCTGCCGCCGGCGGAGGTGGCGGTGCACCCGGCGGAGACGGGCGGCCGGGCGGAATTCTATCTGATGTGCGATGACGTGGAGGCCGAGCGCGAGAGGTTGCTGGCGAAGGGCGCGGCGTGTTCGGAGATCAGCGACGAGGGCTGGGGGTTGCTGATGCATCTGAGCCTGCCGGGCGGCGGGCGGCTGGGGGTCTACCAGCCGCGCCACGCGCGGCCGTGAGGCAGGTGCATCCGGATGGCGGGCCGGGTGTCCCCATGGGGACAGGGGGTCAAGGTGTTGGGTTTGTTGATGGTAGCGGTAACGGGTGGACAAGGATAGTGGGTATTTTTTGTGTCATCTGAGAGCCGCGCTTTGCAGACCTTCTTGCCGTCCGCCGCAAGCGGCAGGTTCGAGCCCATAGCGAACTTCGCATTTTCTTCCTGAAACCATACAGGGGCTGCCGAAGCGGCACTGGTACGAAACTGCGATCAAGCAGGATTGCGTGCGGAGATTACCCACGATGACGTGGGTGCCCAAATACCAATCTCGTCCCGTTCCTGGCTCTCGAAGAAAGCGCGCATCTCGCTCTCGATGCCTGGGCGCTTGGCCTCGGCAAGCGCTTCTCCGGCCTCGCGAAATACCTCGCCCCCTGGACCGATTGCCAACGCGAATTCGATGCATTCTTCCGGGGTCGTCCCGATCATGATCTTCTCGTCGACGCGGGTGAAAGAAATGTCCTCGTAACCGGCGCTCTTCATCATCGCGCCCGCCATCTCTTGATTGCCCATCGAAAAGGGGCCAGGTCCACAGGTATCAGCGTCTTCGCCCGGAGGCGGAAGATGGCGAAGGGTGATTTCCTTTGCTTCCTGCCACGCCGGATTGTCTTCGCGCCGCCGCCAGACGATATGCGTCATCTGCCCCCCCGGCTTTAGCGCCAGACGCATACGCCGCAACGCCGCCACCGGGTTTGTGAAAAACATCGTGCCAAAGCGGGCAACCACATAGTCGAACTCGTTCTCAGGCAATGCGACTTCGGCATCACCGCGGAAGAACTCCACGTGCGAAAGCCCTTTTGCGGCGGCGTCCTTTCTGGCCTCTACCAGGAACGCATCGACGCAATCGATGCCGACAACACGCCCTTTCGGTCCAACAATCTCAGCTATCTGGAGTGACATATCCCCCCAACCACAGCCGACATCAAGCACCGACATTCCCTCTTTGATGGGCAAACTTGGGATCACCGCCGCTGAATGGCGTGACAACCCACCTTGGAGGATGTGCCGGTACTTTGTGAATTTGGGCTCAAGAATCGTGTTCCAGAACTTCACGAAATCCGTGTCGTCCTTGGTGTCTTGTTCCATGCTGAAATCCCCTCATTGCAAGCAGGATATCACAGGTCTGAAGGTTTCTCTAATACCGGTGCGAACGCGCAGCCTCGAAGAATCCGAACAGCGGCTTGCATGGAACCGCGACCAATGCTTGGGGTCCGCTTTGTCCCGTTGAGCATACCCTGCCATAGTGTGTAGCGACGCTCGCTTGTCGCCCTCCCTCACCCCACCGCAAAGTAATCCTCGCACCCCCCCTCGCGGTACACATCCGCCGTGCAGCAATGCAGGCCGCCGCCGAAGGCGTAGGCGTCGCGGAGGTCGACGGGGACGACCTCGAAGCCGAGCTTGTCCAGTTGCTCGGCCTGGTAGACCTCGGAGGCCTCGACGCAGACCGTCTTGGGGTCGAGCACGAGGACGTTCATGCTGAGCCACACCGAGGAATAGCAGAGCGGCGGCGGGGCGTTGTGGGCGGGCTGGGCGGCGTCGAGGATTTGCCAGCCGCCCTGCTCGATCATCGCGCGCTGGTCGTCGGGCAGGCGGCGCTGCGGGTTGTTCAGGATCAGGCCGGGGCGCAGCGGCGTGAAAGTGGCGTCGATGTGGATCGGGTAGGGGTCGCCGGGGAAGTTGACGGCGTGGACGCGGTGATCCGGGAAGTGCCGGCGGAGCCAGTCGATGCCGGCGAGATTGGTGGTGAAGCCGTGTTGCACGACGAGGTCCCGGCCGAAGCGCAGCACGTCGGCGGCGTCGAAGAGCGGCTCTTCCTCGGTGGTGACGAAGAACTTTTTCGCGGCCCATTCCAGGCGCCTGGCGTCGCCGATTTTGTCGGAGAGGTAGTCGGGGTGGTAGTCGGCGTCGGTGAGACGCGGCTTCGGCGCGGCCTCGTGCCGGAAGTTCGGGTCCTCGCGCCAGTAGCGCTGCAGCAAGGGCCGGTAGCAGAGGTATTCGAACCAGCGGCAGCGGTAGGACATGGTGGCTTCGAGGATCTCGGAACCCACGGTCAGCAGCACGTCGCGCGGCGGCATGCAGCCGAACATCGCATCGGTG
>JAHELH010000128.1:5421-6973 GCA_024644285.1 Paracoccaceae bacterium
GGGCCGGTAGCAGAGGTATTCGAACCAGCGGCAGCGGTAGGACATGGTGGCTTCGAGGATCTCGGAACCCACGGTCAGCAGCACGTCGCGCGGCGGCATGCAGCCGAACATCGCATCGGTGTGGAAATCCGGCGTGGTGACGGGCTGGGAAAAGTCGATGGGCGTGGGGCGGTCGACGCGGATGCCGCGCCTGGCGAGCGTGTCGGCGAAAGCGTCGAGCAGTTCGTTGGCGCGGTCGATGGTCTCTGCCGGGCGGCGGCCCCACTGGCCGCGCATGTCGCTGTCTTCCGGGACCTTGGCGTCGAGTGCGGGTTCGGCGGGCGGGATGTGGCCGTCGTCGGCGCGACCGACGATGACGTGACGCAGCGGGTCCCACTCGTTCCAGCTGTTGACCCGGGTCTTGTCCGGCGACCAGTCCATGCGCGTCCCTCCCTTCCGCATTCAGCGCGTGTTGGCAGATTTCGGCCGTCCGGCGCAACAATCCAATTGCATGGCGGGGTGGAAAACCGGATGACGAAGGGCCGCAAAACGGCTAGGCAATGGCCATATCTCGCAGACACTTGCCAGGACGGGAGGCCCGGATGGCTGATCTTGACGCCCAGATTCGCGCATCGCAGGAACAGATCGCCGAGGCGCGCCAGAAGATGCAGGCGATCACCGGCGTGATGGAAGAGGCGCGGTCCAAGCTGGAAAAGGACATCGACGCCGCCGTCGACATCGAGAACGCCTCGCTGGAGGACGTGCACGCCCATACCGAGCTGATGAACGCCAACATCGCCGAGCTGATCATGGGGCTCGACGACGTGACGGCGGCGTTTTCCAAGGATTTCGAGGAGATGCGGTCGAAGACCGGCTGGGAGAGCTTTGTCGGCATCTTCGCGCCGGGCAAGTCGGAATCGATGCGCCAGGAGCGGATGCGCGTGGCCTCGGTCGACGACAAGCTGCAGGACCTGATCTCGAAGTCGGACGTGATCGTGAAGCTCTTGGACAGCCAGCTGGCGATGCTGGAAGAGCAGAAGGTCAAGGTCGAGGCGAACCTCAGCGAGACGCTGGACGACCGCGAGGCGACGGTGTCGGACCTGGAGAAGCTGCGCGCCGACATCCTGGCGATGGACCCGAAGATCATCGAGCTGGAGAACAAGATCAGCGTCGAGCAGGACGCCGCCGCGCGCACCAAGCTGGAAAGCCAGCTGGCCGAGATGAACGCGCGCTACAATGAGATGGTGCAGGCCGAGCAGGTCAGGCTGGCGAAGTCCCAGACGCTGGAGCGCTACATCGAGAAGGGCAAGACCTGGGTGGACAGCCTGCAGAACCAGGCCGCCACCCAGATGGTGCTGATCAACAAGCTGCAGACCGACACCAAGCAGCGCGTGGTGCTGTACGATGCGCTGTCGAAATCGCTGAAGACCGCGCAGCAGCAGGACGTGGCGCACCGGATCAACGAGATCGGCGTCGAGACCGACAAGGAGGCGCAGACCGCGATGGCGGCGATCGGCTCGGCCACCAACACGCGGATGGCCGAGATGATGGAGAAGCACGAGGACCACATGGT
>JAHELH010000129.1 GCA_024644285.1 Paracoccaceae bacterium
GGCCAGCCATCGACGTCGCGGATAACGGTCTGGTCGTCGGAAACCAGCTGCGCGCCATATGCCATCAGTTGCAGGGCCAGCGCGGATTTGCCGGTCCCCGAGGCGCCGAGAATCAGCACGCCCTTTCCGGCGACCGCGACCGCGCTGGCGTGCAACCGCATGTCACGCGGCCCGTCGGGCTTGGTAGAAGAGATGGCAGCGCAAGGTGTGGCCGGACCCGCGGGCGGGCGCCGGCGGCGGTATTCCGGTTGCGGTCAGACCGGCAGGCCCACGACGAAGCGCGCGCCCAGCGGGTCAGAGGTGATGTCGGCATCGGTCGGGCGGATGTTCTCGGCCCAGATCACGCCGGAATGCGCCTCGACGATCTGTTTCGAAATCGCCAGGCCGAGGCCCGAATTGTTGCCGAACTGTCCGTCCGGACGCTGCGAATAGAAGCGGTTGAAGATCTTGGTCAGCGCCTGTTCCGGGATGCCGGGACCGGTGTCCTCGACCACCACCAGGACGCGGTTCTCGCGGCGCCGCGCCCAGACGCGGATCGCGTCTCCGTCCTCGCAGAACGAGATCGCGTTGGAGATCAGGTTCACGAAGACCTGCGCAAGCCGCGCCTCCAGGCCCTGGATCATCACCGGTTCGGCCGGCAGATCGGCGATGAACTCGATACCTTTCTCCTGCGCTTCGTTGCCGAGATAGTCGGTGAGGTTGCGCAGCATCGACAACAGGTCAAAGCTCTCTTCCTCTTCCTTGACCAATTCGCTGTCCAGCCGCGAGGCGTTGGAGATGTCGCTGACCAGCCGGTCGAGGCGGCGCACGTCGTGCTCGATCACCTCGAGCAGGCGCTCACGCTGATCGTCGCGCTTGGCCACCCGAAGGGTGCCGATGGCAGAGCGCAGCGAGGCAAGCGGGTTCTTGATCTCGTGCGCCACGTCCGCGGCGAATTGCTCGTTCGATTCAATCCGGTCGTAAAGTGCGCTGACCATGCCGCGCATCGCGCCGCTCAGCCGCCCGATCTCGTCCGGCCGGCCGGAAAGGTCGGGGATCCGCACCCGCGCCGGGCTTTTCTTGCGGGCGTTGCGGTCGCGCCCGAATTCGGCCGCTGCGGCCAGGTCGCTGAGCGGGTTGGCGATGGTCGAGGCCAGCACCAGGCTCAGGCCGATCGAGACCAGGATGGCGATCACGAAAAGCTGCAGCACCTGCTCGCGCTCGCTGCGCACCAGGTCGTCGATCTCGCCGGCGGCGCTGGAGATGGCCACGACGCCCACGGCGTCCTCGCCCTGCAGGATCGGCGTCGCCACCGAAAACACCGTCCCGCTGTCGCCGTCGACGCTGTTCTGAACCTGGGTCTCGCCGGTCATCGACCCGGCAACCAGGCCGCGCAGGCGATCCTCGACGTCGACCGTTGGGACGGCGGGCTTTTCCGTCGTCAGCAGCATTGCCAGGCTTTCCCAGACCGAGTTGAGGAAATCGGTGATGACCGTGCTGCGGCCTTCCGGCGCCAGGCCGGCGGCGGCACCGGTGCGCGCCTGCCCAACCGTCTTGGCCACCAGCGTTCCCGACTGGTCGAAGACGTAGACCTCAAGCCCGGGCGACAGATCGAGCCGCGCCAGCGTCCGCACCACGTCGACGCCGTCGCCGGACACCAGGTTGACCGGAACATCCGACGGCAGTTGCGCCTCGAAGACATCGGCGATCAGGTGCGCCTCCGACACCAGCCCCGCCTCGCGCTGCTGGACCAGGTTGTCGCGCACCGGGTTCAACCACAACACGCCTGCGACAAGGACGATCAGCGCCAGCAGGTTGAAGGTGATGATCTTGCGCGCCAGCGGCGACCGGTTGATCGAGATGAGTCCGCGCGCGCGTCGGCGTTCCCGAAAATCGGGGTCGCCCTCGGACTGGGGATTGACCCAGTCGTCACCGAGGACGAGATCGGTGTCCTTGACCGGCCTTGCGTCGCGCAAGCTTATCTCCGACGCGAGCGTCATTATTCCTCGTTGTACCGGTACCCGATTCCGTAGAGAGTTTCGATGGCGGAAAAATCGTCATCGACCGACCGCATCTTCTTGCGCAGACGCTTGATGTGGCTGTCGATGGTGCGGTCGTCGACATAGACCTGGTCGTCATAGGCCACGTCCATCAGCTGGTCGCGGCTCTTGACGAAGCCGGGCCGCGACGCCAGCGCCTGCAACAGCAGGAACTCGGTCACGGTCAGCGACACGTCCAGGCCCTTCCAGGTGACCGCATGGCGCAGCGGGTCCATGGAGAGCTGGCCGCGGACCATGATCTTGCTGGCCTCGGTATCCCCGACCTCGCCCGAGTCGATGGCCTCTTGACGGCGCAGCAGAGCGCGGATGCGCTCGACCAGCAGGCGCTGACTGAACGGTTTCTTCACGTAGTCGTCCGCGCCCATGCGCAGGCCCAGGACCTCGTCGATCTCGTCATCCTTGGAGGTCAGAAAGATCACGGGCATCGTGGTTTTCTGGCGCACCCGCTGCAGCAGGTCCATACCATCCATGCGCGGCATCTTGATATCGAAGACGGCCATGTCCGGCATGCGCTTGCTGAAGGCATCCAGCGCCGCCTGTCCGTCGTTGTAAGTCTCAACCTCAAAGCCCTCGGCTTCGAGCGTCATCGAAACGGACGTCAGGATATTCCTGTCGTCGTCGACCAAAGCTATCCTCGACATGGAAGGTTTCCTTGTACTGCTCTGTTTGTTGCCTGATTTTTTCCACATAGTCCCCATTCCGGTGTTTGGAATCAACAACTAACTGCGAATCGCCCAGCGAGCTGTGTCCAATCAGACTCGAAAAGTCGTAACCAATGGCTAAATTGCCTCACTTCGGTCAATTGCGTCGGCATCGGCCGGAATGATTGCGCTAACCTCGGACTGGTTGCGCTAACTGTGCCATTGCGTCCTATCCAGACGCGAAACCTCCGTGTTATAGGCGCTTTCAAGGGCCGGCGCCTCGGCCCGGGCGCGTGCGCTTCCGCACCGCGCCGGCACACCCAGGGAGGAGCCACGGGCATGGAAATCGGACGGGTAAACCCGAAATGTCGCTTGCAAGATCAGGGCATCACGGGGCTGGGGGCCGTCTATTACAACATGCTGGAGCCCGCGCTTGTCGAGGAAGCCCTCAAGCGCGGTGAGGGCACGCTGGGCCGTGGCGGCACCCTGCTGGTGAGCACCGGCAAGCACACCGGTCGGTCACCCAAGGACAAGTTCACGGTCCGCACCAAGGGCGTCGAGTCGAAGATCTGGTGGGAAAACAACGCACCGATGGCGGCAAAGGGCTTCGACGCGCTGCATGCCGACATGCTCGAGCACATGAAGGGCCGCGACTACTTCGTGCAGGATCTCTTCGCCGGCGCCGACGCCGCGCACCGGCTGGATGTGCGCGTGATCAACGAATTGGCCTGGCACAATCTCTTCATTCGCCACCTGCTGCGCCGCCCCAACGCCATCGAGCTCGAGGATTACGAGCCGGAATTCACCATCGTCAACTGTCCCGCCTTCAAGGCCGACCCCAAGCGCCACGGCTGCCGCACCGAGACGGTGATCGCGGTCAATATCGAGGCCAAGCTGATCCTGATCGCCGGAACGGAATATGCCGGCGAGAACAAGAAATCCGTGTTTTCGCTCTTGAACTACCTGCTGCCGGAAAAGGGCGTGATGCCGATGCACTGCTCGGCCAACCACGCGCCGGGCAACCCGGTCGACGCGGCGATCTTCTTCGGCCTGTCCGGCACCGGCAAGACCACGTTGTCGGCCGACCCCAACCGCATGCTTCTGGGCGACGACGAGCACGGCTGGTCCGAACGCGGCACCTTCAACTTCGAGGGCGGCTGCTATGCCAAGACCATCAACCTGTCGCGCGAGGCCGAGCCCGAGATCTACGACACCACGTCCCGCTTCGCGACGGTGATCGAGAACATGGTCTACGACCCGGACACCAAGGAGCTGGACTTCACCGACGACAGCCTGACCGCCAACATGCGCTGCGCCTATCCGCTGGACTACATCTCGAACGCTTCCGCCACCGGCATGGGCGGGCATCCCAAGAATATCGTGATGCTGACCTGCGACGCGTTCGGCGTGCTGCCGCCGATCGCAAGGCTGACCCCGGCGCAGGCGATGTATCACTTCCTGTCGGGCTTCACCTCCAAGGTGGCGGGCACCGAGCGCGGCGTGACCGAGCCGGAGCCGACCTTTTCCACCTGCTTCGGCGCGCCCTTCATGCCGCGCCGGCCCGAGGTCTACGGCAACCTGCTGCGCGAGAAGATCGCCAAGCACGGCGCCACCTGCTGGCTGGTCAATACCGGCTGGACCGGCGGCGCCTACGGCACCGGCAGCCGGATGCCGATCAAGGCGACCCGCGCCCTGCTGTCCGCCGCGCTCGACGGCACCCTGGCCGAGGCAGAGTTCCGCAAGGACAAGAATTTCGGCTTCGACGTTCCGGTCTCGGTGCCGGGCGTCGCCACCATCCTGCTCGACCCGCGGCGGACCTGGGACGACGGCAAGGCCTACGATGCGCAGGCGGAAAAGCTGGTGGCGATGTTCGCGAAGAATTTCGCGCAGTACGAGACCCATATCGACGAGGACGTGAAGGCGGCCGCCATCGGCTAAGACGCGCCGGACGCGCCGCGCTACCGCATTCTCATTGCGCCCCAGAAGGTATAAGCTGCGGCCATGTTCCGCCTGCTGACGATCGCTCTCTGCCTTTTCGGCGCAGCCGCCGCCCTGGCCCGCGGCGCCGGTCCCGGCGCGGCCGAGCTGGAATACGGCTTCTTCTGCGCGCTGGAAACCGCCGCCACGCAAGAGGCGCCCGGCACGGTCTCGGGCATCGTGAATATCGTCGAGGGGTCGCCCGAGTTCATCGGTCCGGGGCCCGAGGTGCCGGCCCGCATCGGCATCGGCTTCGGCGTCAAGGTCCGGGCCCGGCCCGGCATGTCGGGGCCGGTCACCGTTCATATAGAGCATCCGCCCATGGGACCGAACGCGGTGACCCAGCAATACTGGAACACCACCCTGTCGGGCATCGACAAGCAGTATCTCGGTTACACCTTCGAAAAGGATTACGAGGTTCTGCCGGGACGCTGGACCATGTCCGCCTCGGCGAACGGCCGGCCGATCTACTCGGTCTCCTTCGTCATCGTCCCCGCCAACCAGATGCCCTGGATCGATTGCGGCTGGCAGGTGCCGCTGTCCTAGTCCCGGATGGACGACGCCCCGCGTTTCATGACAGGGTCGCGGCAGGCAAATCGAAGGCCCGACGATGCTCGAAGTACCGCCGCTTCTTTCCGTCAAGCGCCCCGCGCGCCGCCCGACCGCGGCGCAGATCGCCGCATTCCAGGACGTCCCCACCAGTTTCGTCGTGGACGCGATGGACGGCACGGGTGCCCTGTCCTCTGCCATCCGCCCCGTCGGCGAAGGCCGCGACATCGACTGTCGCGCGGCCGGGCCGGCGCTGACGGTCGGCAACGGCCCCGGCGACGTGCTGGCGACGCTGGCGGCGCCCGAGTTCATCCAGCCCGGCGATATCGTGGTCGCGACCAGCGCCGGCCACCAGGGCTGCGCCGCGGCGGGCGACCGGGTCATCGGCGCCGTGCGAAACAGCGGCGCGGCGGGTTTTGTCAGCGATGGCCCGCTGCGCGACTATGCCGGCATCGTCGCCGTCGGCCTGCCGGTCTGGTGCACCGGCCTGACCCCGGCCTCGCCGTTCAAGACCGGCCCCGGCCGCATCGGCCACCCGATCCAGATCGGCGGCCAGCGGGTCGAGACCGGCGACATCGTCGTGGCGGATTTCGACGGCGTGGTGATCGTGCCGTTCGACCGGATCGCCAAGGTGCTGGAACGCCTGGAACGTGTCAAAAAACTGGAAGCCGCGCGCGACGCCGAGGTCGCCGCCGGGCTGCGCGTGTCTGCGGCCACGCGCGCGATCCTCGACAGCGACCGCACCCGTTTCGAGGACTAGCCGACCAGTCCCCGCCGCACCAGGTTCAGCCCCGCCACCGCCAGAACAGCCAGGGTCGCGCGCCGGAACCGCGCTTGGTCCAGCCGGTCCTGCACCCAGAAGCCAAGGAACATCCCCGCCATCGCGGGCGCGATCAGCGCCGCCGACAAGGGCGCGGTGTGCCCGTCCAGCACGCCCGAATTCAAGTGCGCTGCCAACAGCACCACCGCGCCCAGCGCGTAGACGACACCCTGCACCCGGACATGTTCGACCTTGGGCGTGTCGATCGCCGTCAGATAGGCCACCGTCGGCGGCCCCCAGACGCCGCTCAGCCCGCCGATGAACCCCGCGATCGAGGCGATGATCACCTCGGCCCGCCTCCGGTGCGCCGGCTTCAGATGCAGCCGCCAGCCCATCAGCTGCGCCACCGCGAAAATCGTGACCGGCGCGCCGAGTATCAGGTACAGGATCCAGTCCGGCAGGATGCGCACCAGCTGGGCGCTGCCGGCGATGAACAGCAGAACGATGCCGATATAGACCCTGAATCGCAGGGCCGAGGCCAGCGCCGCCGTGATCCCGTCGCGCAGCGCCTGCCACAGGTTCGCCGCCACCGTCGGCAGGATCAACGCGGCCAGCGCCACCTCGGGCGACAGGAACGAGCCAAGCCCGGAGATCATGATCATCGGCAGCGCGAAACCAACCGCGCCTTTGACGAATCCCGCCACAACCGTCAACACGACGGCCACGGCCAGCAGGATCGGGTCGATCTGTGTCAGAATAAGCGGCATCGCGCCTCGCAAACGGCCATTTCGCGGTCATAGCGGCTTTGCTCCGCGCCTGCACCGGCAAACTGATTGCGACATTTTCGGTCTTGCAGGCAAACATTCGCGAATTAAAGTTGCGCTGCATCTGCAAAATGACTAACCCGGCGCAAACCGGTTTCAGGGAGAGAACGAATGCCGCATGACGGTCAGGACGCAACGATGGAAACCGCCATTCTCCCCGA
>JAHELH010000130.1:0-2025 GCA_024644285.1 Paracoccaceae bacterium
AAAGGTCCGTCCTACGCCGCCGAGTGGCTGCGCAACCGCTGGCGCTGGGAGCTTGAGAAATGGCACCATGCCTCGGCCGTGCAGGACGCGCCGGACCAGTTTCACGACCGCGCGATCGAGGCCGCCTTCCGCAAGGCCGTCGCGTCCTATCCGCCGCAAAGCTGGAACGGCCCGGTCACGCTGTTCCGGCCGCCGCTCGACCGGCACTGGAAGGTGTCACGCGGCCGCTGGGTGAGCCGGGAGCGCGAATATGTCTATCCCGACAACGACTGGGGCGCCTGGTTGACGCGGTTGGCGGTTCAGGAGGTGCCGGGGGATCACGATTCCATGGTGCTGGAGCCGAACGTACGGGTCCTGGCGCAGCGGATGCGCGCCTGCCTCGATGCAGCGGAGCGCGGTGAAGAGATGACGGAGGCGCCGGGCTGGGTCCCGGCGGCGGCGGCGGAATGACGGACGGCAAGACACCTTTGGTGCTGACGGCGATCGTCAACTACCGCACGCCCGATCTGACGCTGCGCGCGGTCGACGCCGCGCTGCGCGCGATGCAGGACATCCCGGGCGGGATCGTGGTGGTCGACAACGATTCCGGCGACGGCTCCTACAAGAACCTGGTACGCGAGGCCGAGGCGCGTGGATGGACCGAGGGCGGTCGCGTGCAGGTCATTTCTTCGCCCCGCAACGGCGGCTTCGGCGCGGGCAACAACCTGGCGATCCGGACCGGGCTGCCGGACGGGAAAAAGCCTGACTACGTCTACATTCTGAATTCCGACGCCTTCCCCGCACCCGACGCCTTGCGCGCGCTGATCCGCCGGCTCGGGCGGTCGACCTGGGCCGGGCTTGCGGGCAGCTACATCCACGGACCGAAGGGCGACGCGCATATCACGGCGTTCCGCTTCCCGTCGATCGCCAGCGAATTCGAGGGCGCGGCCTGCACCGGCATCATCTCGCGCCTGCTGAACCGGTCCATCGTTCCGATGCCCATTCCCAGGCAGACCCAGCCGGTCGACTGGCTGGCCGGCGCCAGCCTTCTGATCCGGCGCGAGGTTCTGGACGAGGTCGGCCTGTTCGACGAAGGGTACTTTCTCTACTTCGAGGAGACCGACCTGTGCCGTCGCGCAGCGCGGCACGGCTGGGCCACGCTCTACGTGCGCGAAAGCGCGGTGACGCATATCGGCTCGGTGTCGACGGGGATGAAGACCTGGCGGCGCACGCCGGGTTACTGGTACGATTCGCGCCTGCGGTATTTCGTTCGGAACCACGGCCCGGCCTATGCCGCGCTGGCGACCCTGGCACATGTGGCAGGTGGGGCGCTCCTTCGCCTGCGCTGCCTTGTGTCCGACAAGCGAAGTGCCGATCCACCGCGCTTTCTCCGCGATCTGATCCGTCATGACCTGCGCGCCGCGATGCGCGCCATTGCGCCGCGACGCGTCCGATTGCGCAAGCCCGCGGCCGGACCCGCACAACACGCACCCGGGGGACAAAGATGATGTTGCAACGCCTTGACCACAGTGGATTTTCCGCCGTTCTGATCGGGGACGAATCGCTGCTCTGCGGCTGCGGAGACCAGTTGCTGGAACGCGGCTGCGCGATCACGGCGGTCATCAGCACCGATCCCGATGTGCGCGTCTGGGCGGCCGCCCACGGGATCGCGGTGGACAGCCTGTCGCCCGGGATCGAGGACCGCCTCGCCGGAACGCCGTTCGACTGGCTTTTCAGTATCGCCAACCTGCGGATCATCCCCGACCCGCTGCTGCGATTGCCGGCGCAGGCGGCGATAAACTTCCACGACGGCCCGTTGCCGCGCTACGCCGGGGTCAACGCCCCGGTCTGGGCGCTGCTGAACGGCGAGCGCGAGCATGGCGTGACCTGGCACTTCATCGAGGGCGGCATCGACGAGGGCCGGATCCTGAAACAGCGCCGCTTCACGCTGCAAGGCGACGAGACCGCCTATGCGCTGAACGCCCGCTGCTATGCCGAGGGGCTGGAAAGCTTCGGCGAATTGCTGTCGGAATTGCTGACCGGGAC
>JAHELH010000130.1:2125-6832 GCA_024644285.1 Paracoccaceae bacterium
GTGCCGCGCGCGGCGCGGGGCTCGCGGCTGTTGGCCGCGCTGGCGGTCTGGGCGTGGCGCAGCGACGGATCGGCTCATGCCGACCTCGCCTATTGCGACACCTCGACGTCGCGCATGGCCGCCTCTGCACGGCACATGTTGTCCTGCTGGGTGCCGCTTCGCGCCGGGTCCGAAGCCGGCGAGATGCCCAGCTTCGCCACTTTCGCCGCAGATATCGAGGCACAGCTTGCCCGGATCGAGCGCTACCCTGCCTTCGCGCGCGGCCTCGGGCTGCGCGATCCCGGCATCGGTCCGGTTAGGGTCCCGGATATCGGCGTGAACCTCGCCGAGACCGATCTGCTGCCGGGCACCGCGCTGACCGCCGTGCCCGACGGCAACCAGGTTCTGCTGATCGGCAACGGCGAGCGCATCGAGCAGGCGTATTTCCACATCCTCGCCGAGCGGCTCGAAACGCTACTGCAGGCGGTGGCCACGTGCGATCCCGACGCAACTCCGATCGACGCGCTGCCGATCCTGCCCGAGGCCGAGCGCGGGCTTCTGATCCGCGGCCTGAATCGGACGGAACGCGGCTATCCGCGCGAGACCACCTTGCATGCCGCCGTCGAGGCGCAGGCCGCGGCCAAACCGGACGCCGTGGCGCTGGCCTTCGAAGCCGACGAAATCACCTATGCCGCCCTCGACGCCCGCGCCAATCAGCTGGCGCACATGCTGCGCGAGGCGGGCGTGCGGCGTGGCGCCCGCGTCGGCATCCATTGTGCACGCGGACCGGATATGGTGGTCGCGGCACTGGGCGCGATGAAAGCTGGCGCGGCCTATGTGCCGCTCGACCCCGCCTACCCTGCAGACCGCACCGGCCATTGCCTGCGCGACAGCGGCGCGGCCGTGGTCCTGACCCAGGACACGCTGGCCGACAGCCTGCCGGCTACCGGGGCGGCGGTGATCGCGATGGACAGCGACCCCAGAATCGCGTCATCGCCTGAAACGTCGCCCGATATCGCCGTCTCCGCCGACGATCTCGCCTACCTGATCTATACCTCCGGCTCTACCGGTGCCCCCAAGGGCGTCGCCGTGCGCCACCGCAATATCGCCAATTTCATGGCCGGGATGGACGACCGGCTTGGGAATGTCGAAAACGGCGTCTGGCTGGCGGTCACCAGCCTATCCTTCGACATCTCGGTGCTCGAGCTGTTCTACACGCTCGCGCGCGGCTACAAGGTTGTGCTCAGCGGCGACAGCGACCGGGTGCTGACCTCCAACGCACCGATCCCTGCCAGCGGGCGCGGCATGGAATTCAGCCTGTTCTACTGGGGCAACGACGACGGCGTCGGCCCGAAGAAGTACGAGCTGCTGCTGGAAGGCGCGAAATTCGCCGACGCGCACGGCTTCTGCGCCGTCTGGACGCCCGAGCGTCACTTTCACGCCTTCGGCGGCCCCTATCCCAACCCGTCGGTCACCGGTGCCGCCGTCGCAGCGGTGACGCGCAACATCGGCGTGCGCGCCGGAAGCTGCGTGGCGCCGTTGCACCACACCGCGCGGATCGCCGAGGAATGGGCGGTGGTCGACAACCTGACGAACGGACGCGCGGGGCTGGCCATCGCGTCCGGCTGGCAGCCCGACGATTTCGTGCTGCGACCCGAAAACACGCCGCCCGAAAACAAGCCCGCGATGCTCCGCGCGATTGAAGATCTGCGCAAGCTGTGGCGCGGCGAGGCCGTCGCCTTCCCCGATGCCAAGGGCGCGCCGCAAGACGTGATCACTCAGCCGCGCCCGGTGTCCAAGGAACTGCCCATCTGGGTAACGACCGCCGGCAATCCCGAGACCTGGAAAGAGGCCGGCAGCCTCGGCGCGAACGTGCTGACGCATCTTTTGGGCCAGAGCATCGAGGAAGTGGGCGAGAAGATCGCGATCTATCACGCCGCCCTGCGCACGGCGGGCCACGACCCGGCGGACCGCAAGGTCACGCTGATGCTGCATACGCTGGTGGGCGACGACCGCGAGACGGTCCGGCAGACCGCGCGCGGCCCGATGAAGGATTACCTGCGCAGTGCCGCCGGGCTGATCAAGCAATATGCCTGGGCCTTCCCCGCCTTCAAGAAGCCGGCCGGCGTGAGCAACCCGTTCCAGATCGATCTGGCCGAGCTGTCCGCGGATGAAATGGACGCGATCCTCGATTTCGCCTTCGAGCGGTATTTCGAGGAGTCCGGGCTTTTCGGAACCGTCGCCGACTGCGCCGCGCGTGTCGAGGCGCTGAAGGGCATCGGCGTGGACGAGATCGCCTGCCTGATCGATTACGGCGTCGCCACCGACACGGTCATGCACAGTCTTCATGAATTGGCGAAGGTGCTGGCGGCGACCAACCAGGAACCTGCTCCCCCGGCCGACTTCTCGCTTGCCGCGCAGATCCACCGGCACGGCGTGACGCACCTGCAATGCACGCCCAGCATGGCGCGGATGCTTCTGGCCGACGACGCCGCCCGCGGCGCGCTTGCCCGGATAGGCACGCTCATGGTGGGCGGCGAGGCTCTGACCGACGCGCTGGCGGCCGAGTTGCGGTCGGCGACCGGCGGTCGGCTGCTCAACATGTACGGGCCGACAGAGACGACGATATGGTCGACCGTGGCCGACCTGACCGACCCGGTCGCGCCGGTGTCGATCGGCACGCCGATCGCCAACACGCAGGCCTACGTCCTCGACGGCGACAATAGGCCCGCACCGGTCGGCGTGGCGGGCGAGTTGTGTCTCGGCGGCGACGGCGTGACCGCCGGCTACTGGCAGCGCGACGAGCTGACTGCGGCGGCGTTCCCGCCCGATCCCTTCGCCGAGGCCTTCGGCGGGACATGCCCGCCGATGTATCGCACCGGCGACCTGGCCCGCTGGCGCGCCGACGGGCAGCTCGAATATCTCGGGCGGATCGACGGACAGATCAAGCTGCGCGGCCACCGCATCGAGCCCGGCGAGATCGAGGCTGCGCTGGTGACCCTGCCGGGGATCGAGGAAGCGCTGGTCGCGGCGCGCAGCGCGCGCGACGGCGACGTGCGGCTGGCGGCCTATGTCAAGGGAACCCCGCCCGCTGAAGCGGAGATACGGTCGCGCCTGGAGCGGATCCTGCCGGCCCACATGGTTCCGGCGGAATACGTGACGCTCGACGCCTTCCCGCTGACGCCGAACAGGAAGATCGACCGCAAGGCGCTCGTCGCGATCCGGCCGCGGCGGCCCGTCGCAGCCCCCGCCGCATCTGCACCAGGAGGCAGCGAAACCGAGAGCCGCATCGCGACGATCTGGTCGCGTGTGCTGGGCGTCGGGCGGATCGTGCCGTCGGACAACTTCTTCGCCCTGGGCGGACATTCGCTGCTGGCGATCCAGGCGCATCGCGAGATCGTTCGCGAGATCGGCGCGGAACGCGTCGCAATCACCGACATCTTCGCCCACCCCACCCTGCGGGGACTGGCCGCGCGCATCGACGGGCGCCGGACCGAACGCACCGGAGGTTCCACGCCGAATACCGACGGCACGCCGGACCGCAACGCAGTCATCTCAGGCCGACGCGCCCTGCGCGCCAAAAGGGAGGTTATCTCAGGATGAATGTCGTATTCGATCACCCCGACCACTACGTCACGCGCGTGCTCGCCAAAGAGCTGCTGGGGCCCGGCATCGCGGTCGCTGCCTGCGATCCGCGCGAGGACCGCGGCGGGCTTTGGCCGCAAGAGCAGGAGGCCGTGCGCGACGCCGTCATGGCCCGGCAACTGGAATTCAAGGCGGGCCGCTTCGCGGCGCGGCTGGCGATGGAAGATTTGGGCATTGCCCGCGCACCGATTCCCGCCGGCCCGGATCGCGGACCGGTCTGGCCCAAGGGTCTGACCGGCAGCATCTCGCATTGCGAAACGACCTGCGTCGCCGCCGTGGCGCGCAACAGGGATGTGCTATCGCTGGGGCTCGACGTGGAACCGGCGGTCGGTCTGGAGCATGATTTGATCGACATCGTCTGTACCGATGCCGAACGCGCCTGGCTGTCGCGTCAGAAACCCGAGCTCCGTGCGGTTCTGGCAAAGCTGATCTTTTCGGCCAAAGAGGCATCCTACAAAGCGCAGTTTCCGGTCACGCGGCAGATCTTCGACTTCCACGGTCTCTCACTCGAAATCGATTTCCAGGCGTCCCGCTTCACCGCGCTGTTCTGCCAGAACGTGCCGCCCTTTGCCGAAGGCCAGCGCCTGAGCGGCGGGTTCGCCATCGCCAAGGGCCTGATCGTCACCGCCCTGGTCCTGCGGCCGGGCGATGCCGGGCTTCGGCCGCTGCCCGAGCCGTCGTGAACAGCTTCGGCCACCGGCCAGACGTGCAGGCGGCGACAGCCTTGCAGGACGCGACCAGCTTTCCGCTGACGCCGACCCAGCTTGGCATGATCTACGAAAGCGTTCTTGCGGACCGACCCTGGATCAACCTCGAGCAGGTCGTCGTGCACATGCCGGACGAGCCCGCCGATGCCGACGCCATGCGCGCCGCCTGGTCAGATCTCTGCGCCCGGCACGAGCCTCTGCGGACCGTGTTCGACTGGCATGGCCGCGAAGAGCCGGTGCAGCGGGCGCTTCCGAAGGCCGAGATAGACTTTCACGAGTTCGACTGGACCGATCGGGACGCCGCCGACCGCGAAGCGGCCTTGCGCGGCTGGCTGGCCAAGGACCGGGTCCGGGGCGTCGACCTGACCCGCGCGCC
>JAHELH010000131.1 GCA_024644285.1 Paracoccaceae bacterium
CCGAAGCGGTCCGCGACATGCCGAAGGAATCGACCCGGAGGCGAAAGGGGCAGCGGCTTGCCGGCGCTGTCGTCAGGCTCGATTCCCCAGCGGTCGAGCGCGGCGGTTACCTGACGGGACAGCGTTCTGTCGGGCGTGATCAGCGCGGCAGTTACGCCATCTTCCACCGCGCGCCGGATGATCAAGGCGATGGCGCTCGCTTCCGCGCGGCTGGACGGCGCTTCGATCAGCGTCATGTCCGCCGTGGCCTCTGCCAGATCCTCCATCCGGCGTCCCTCGGTGAGCCATTGGTCGGTCACCGGGGCCGGCCGGAGCGCAAGAGAGACCAGCCGGTTTCGCGCCGGGCTGGGAGGCTGGACATCGCGCCATGGCCGGATGTCGCGCGGATGCTGCCCGAGATCCTTCATCAGCCGGGCGAAGCGGAATTGCGGATGGTCTTCCGCGGCCATTGCGTCGTCGAGGTTGCCCCAGACCGCGTCCGGCAAGTCGAAGTCGACGCCGGGCAGGATAACAGCGCCCTGTGGCAGCCGCGACACCGCTTTCATGAATAGCGCGGTCGCCCCGCGCGAGCCCGTCGACCCGGCGACGATGACCGGATGGCCGGGCGGATGTTCGGCCCAGTGCGCCGCCAGTCGCTCGATCACCAGACGCTGCCGCGCCTCGGGGTCGAGGGACTGCGTGCCCGCGGCATAGAATGCATCGACGAGCGCAACGAATTTAAGACTGCGTTGCCAATGACCGGATTCGTCGGTGACATCGAGCGAACGGATTTCCTCTGGCGTCACGCCTTCGCCGCGCATTTCGTCCATCAACTCGGCGAGGCTGTCGGCCAGATCGAACAGCGCGCTGCGAGGTGCCAGTTCAGGCTCTGTTTCTAGCAGTTTCGACACCAGCTGTGTCAATTCCAGCCGCCGGCGCAGCGGCGAGATCGGCGGCGGTAAATCGGCAAACAGGCTATCCGCGGCGAGATCCGTGACCAGGCGCAATCGCGGCAGCAGCATGGCGGGACCGGAATCGAAAAGCGTCTTGATCCGCCGTTGCATGCGCCGGGTATTCACGAAGACCTCTACACGACCAAGAGCCTCGGGCGGTTGCCCGGCGAGACGCGCGAGCAGCCCGTCTATCAGCGCTTGCGGAAAATCGACGCCCGGTGCGAGGCCGTAGACGCGCGGGGCGTCGGTCGGCTCAAACATTCGCGTAGTCCAGCATGGATTCAGCCAGCGCGATGCTGTCGGGGCGGCCGACGTCGCACCATTTGCCGGTATGGACGAGCCCGAACAACCGGCCCTCTGCCGTGATCCTGTCCCACAAGAGGTTCAACGAGAACTTGTCCATTTCAAACTCAGCGAGTCGATCGGCATTCAAGATCTGCAGCCCCGAATAAACGTAGCCGCGGCCGCGTTCGAGACGTCCGTCGGCGGTCATCGAGAAATCGCCCGCGCCGGTATGCCCATGTGCCTGTGAGATCGGAACGAGGACAAGAAGTGCGTCCATGCGGTCGGGCTGCCATGCCTGCAAAAGCGCCGGAAAAGGTGTCGCGCCAGTCCAGACGGCGTCGGTGTTCATGGTAATCACAGGCCCGTGGCCGAGCGCCGGGAGCGCGTTCTTCAGGCCACCGCCGGTGTCGAGTATCTCCGGCTCGAAGATCTCTGTCACATCGGCTTTGGCCAGATAGTCAGCCATCTGGTCGGCCAGATAATGCGTGTTCGCGACGATTCGGGTCAGCCCGGCGGCGCGCACCAATTCCAGGGAATGCGCAATCAGGGGCTTGCCCGCGACCGGGATCAGTGGCTTTGGCAGTCGGTCGGTTAACGGAGCCATCCGCTTGCCGAAACCGGCTGTGAACAGCATTACGGGCAGGTCGCGGCGCATGGCGTTCTCAATCTTTGCAGATGGTCAGGCGTTGGCGGGGGCAGTTCATCGACGAACGGCGCCAATGGACGCATCACCGGGTGCTGCATGGCTTGCATCAGATGCGCCCAGACGGGCGGCATCAAATCGATGTATCCGGTCTTGCCGTGTTGCCGTGAAAGGCGGGCAAACACCCCGAGGATCCTAAGGTTGCGCTGCGCGCACAGCACGGCGCGCGTGGCAGCGAATTGCTCGGGGTCAAGCCCGGCCTCGGCCGTAAACCGCGCCACCAGCCGGTCTGCAAGGTCACGCGGGACGTCCCGGCGCGCATCGTGGATCAGGGACACAAGATCATAGCCAACCGGCCCGGCCATAGCGTCCTGGAAATCCAGCAGACCGACCTTTTGCAGGCCGGGGCGCTCGGCCAGCCAGATCAGGTTCTCAGCATGGAAATCGCGCAGGATCAATGTCACGGAGTCGGAAAGATTTCGCCGCAAGACAGTCTCTAACTCGGTGGCAAATGACGCTTTCTGATCCGGACGATCGATATAGCTGCTGAAGACGAGGCTCGCCTGGCGCGCCATCAATTCGGGGGTGAAAGGCACAACGCCGCCCGGTAGGGGAACGTCGTGCAGCCGCACCAACACATCAAGCGCGGCGTCATAGAGACGGGCTTCGCAGCCGGGGTCCGTTTCAATGACCCGCGCGAATACGCAGTCGCCGAGATCTTCCATCAAGAGAAACCCGTCGCCTTCAGCCGCCGCGATTATCGCGGGCGCGCTGAGCCCGGCGGCTCGCAAGTGACGCGCGATCTGCACGAATGCTGAGGTCGATCCGGTCGGATCGTCCATCAAGACGCAGCCTTGCCCGCCTGGCCCGGAAGAGAGTCGCAGATACCGGCGCGCCGAGGCGTCGCCGGCCAGGGGCGCGCGTTCGGCGGCAGCCCAGCCGGTTTCGGCGAGAAACGCCTCGAGCAGGTCGTCGCGATCAGGCAAGGGCCGCGTCCGATTGCGTAAGCATTTCACCCCAGCGTTCAGATTGCGCGCTTGCGGTGACGATCCGGCTGCTGGGCTTGGGACCCATCTCGAAGAACAGGGTTAACGCTCCTTGCGGAGGCGCCGGCAGACGTTCCGGCCATTCCACCAGAACGATTCCGGTCTCAAAGGCATCTTCCAGCCCCAGCTCGAACACTTCTTCGGGCGTCGACAAGCGGTAGAGGTCGGCGTGCCAAATCGCGACGGCGCCATCCCAATACGTCTGCACCAACGTGAATGTCGGCGAAGGCACGTCTTCGGTCAGTCCGTGTGCCGCCAGCCGGGCCTGGATCAGACTGCGCGCAAAGTGGGTTTTTCCCGCGCCCAGGCCGCCCTGCAACAGAATTGTATCGCCGGCGCGAAGACTGGGCGCCAGCAAGACGGCGAGGCGTCGCGTCGCGTCCTCGGAAGGCAAGTGGAATGTGCGGTGAAAGGCGGCTCGCATGGCGCCACATTGCGCATCCCTGGCGGGGTCAGCAAGGCGGCAGCCGGAAAAAACCCTCGCCGCGGTCTTCTTAGCTGCTCAGCTTGAGCATCGCTTCTCAGCCTCTTCCACGGCTGCGGTGAATCCGAACAGCGAGAACTTGTCCTCGGTCCGGGTTCCGCGCGACGAGATGCCAACCACGGTGGCCTCGGCGCCGCGCTTCAGCGCCGCGATGATCTTCTTGTCATCTTCGTCAGAAGCAGACCAGGCCATTTCGCCGTCGGTGAACAGTTCGAAGGTCGACCCGGCGACATCGACGGACACGGTAGAGCCGTCGCGAAACGGGTAACCGCCCGTGAAAGACACCTGCCCGTTGACCCCGGAATCGGGAATGTAAGACACGAACAACAGAATATCACCGCGCCGCGCCGCAACGACCCGGCCGTCACGCGTGTTGATCGTCTCTTTCGGGGCGGACACGCTCCAGCACTGAGCAGGTTGCTCGGCCTCGAAAACACTCCAGTCGGAATGCGCCGCGACCCGGTTCTTCGATTCCTGCGACACCGCGACGCCTGCCGCCAGGATCAGCCCAGCCGCGGCAATTCCGCGAGAAATTCGTGCGTGCATGTGTTCCACAGCCTCCAGCCGTCTCTGCCTCTGCGTTGCCTGCCGCCGGCCAATCTCGCGTGACCTTTCCGGACGGGCATGCCAAATTCAATCACGAGAACAGGTTTTACGAAAATGTGCCGATTTTTGAAAGCCCTGTTGGCAGAAAATCGCGCAATGAAAAAGGACAGCAGAGCGTGAGCGAGGCGGTGCCGCTTGCCGAGGTCTGGCGTGGCGATTTCCTGGAATCCGTGCATCGCGGACATGCCGTAATCGCGGACGCGACCGGCACCGTTATTCAGGCCTGGGGCGATCCAGATCAAGTGATTTTGCCCCGGTCGGCGTGCAAAATGATCCAGGCGCTGCCGCTGATCGAAAGCGGGGCCGCCGATGCATTTCGCCTGACAGACCGGCATATCGCCCTCGCCTGCGCCTCGCACCAGGGTGCGCCGATCCACACCGGGTTGGTCACAAGTTGGTTATCCGCCCTGGGGCTGGGGGACGATGACCTGCGCTGCGGTCCGCAATTTCCCTCGGACCGCGAAGCCGCGAACGCGTTGATTCGTGCGGGTCAGATGCCGTGCCAGGTTCACAACAACTGCTCGGGCAAACATACCGGGTTCTTGACGGTCGCCCGGCACGCCGGCGCTGATCCGGAATACATCGATCCGGATCACCCGGTCCAGATCCGGGTGCGGGAGGTGTTCGAGGAAGTGACGGGCGAGGCGTCGCCGGGCTATGCCATCGATGGCTGCTCGGCGCCCAATTTCGCCACCACCGTACTTGGTTTGGCCCGCGGGATGGCCCGGTTTGCAGCACCAAGTACGCTTGGCGCGCTTGAACCGGCGGCGACCCGGGCAGTGCGAGCGATGCTGGCGCATCCGGAGCTGGTGGCCGGTGAGGGACGCGCCTGTACCGAGCTGATGCGGGCGATGGATGGCCGCGTGGCTCTGAAAACCGGGGCCGAAGGGGTGTTCACCGCGATACTGCCTGAAAGGGGGCTCGGGGTGGCCTTGAAGATCGAGGACGGCGCGACGCGCGCTTCGGAATGCGCGATCACGTCGATCCTGGTAGAGCTAGAGGCGATGAACCCGCACCACCCGGCAGCGCGCAAGCGGCGCAATGCACCGATTCCGAATCGCCGCGGGATCGAGGCCGCCTGGATCCGACCGGCGCAAGGCGCGTTCTCGAGAGGCTAGGCGCCAATCGGCGCCCGGAAATTCAAGACAGGGCGGCGAATTGATCCCGGGAGTAGCCCTGGAGATAAAGCAGCGCGGTCAGGTCTGCGTGGTTGATGCGGATGTCGCTTTGCGCTGCGACCGACGGTTTCGCGTGCAGGGCCACGCCGGTTCCGGCCAGGGCCAGCATGCCGAGATCGTTTGCCCCGTCGCCCACCGCGATGACGTCCGCTGGGACGAGCCCTTGGCGCGCTGCCTGGTCCTTCAAGGCTTCGACCTTGGCGTCGCGGCCCAGAATCGGCGTGGCTACCTCTCCTGTCAGCTTGCCGTTCTCCGACTTCAGCGTGTTTGCGCGACAGGCATCGACTCCCAGTCTCTTGGCAATCGGCGCCGCAAAGACTGTGAACCCGCCCGAGACCAGGACGGTATGCGCGCCGTTACGCTTCATGGTCGCAACCAGCGCCGGGCCGCCCGGCATCAAGGTGATCCGCTCGGCCAGAACCTTGCCGATGACGGAGACGTCCAATCCGCGTAACAGCGAGACCCGCTCGCGCAGCGCGGCTTCGAAGTTCAATTCGCCATTCATCGCGCGCGCGGTGATTTCCGACACGCGCGCACCGACACCGGCCTCGTCTGCCAGTTCGTCGATGCATTCCTGCTGAATCAGTGTCGAATCCATGTCGGCGATCAGCATTTTCTTGCGACGGTTGGAGGCTGGCTGACAGGCAAGATCGATCCCCAGGGCCTGCACATCCGCCCATACTTGCCAAAAGTTTTCGGGCACTTCCTGGACCGTGAATTCCGCCGCCTCGTCCGGCGCGAGCCAAAGCGCGTCTCCGCCGCCCCAGGCGTTTCGCAAGCTTGCAACCAGTGCGCCGTCGAGGTTGCGGCGTTCCGGCGCGGCGATCAAGCTGACGGCATGCATGGTCTTTTCCAAGGGTAAACTGGCAAGTCGGTTTCGACATGCGCGGCGGCGCTATAGGCGGATTTTCCCCATTGTGAAACCCCGGGAACGGGATTATGGCCGTCAGCGGGACACCCCTCCCCAACGAGGGGCGCGTATCTGAAAGGATATCCAGTGATGGATCACGCCAAACCGGCATCGCGGCCGGAAAATCCGCGATTCTCTTCCGGGCCCTGCGCCAAACCCCCCACATTCACGCTCGCCGGGCTTGCTGATGCACCGCTTGGTCGCTCGCACCGGGCCGCCATCGGAAAAGCCAAGCTCAAGGCGGCCATTGACCAGACGCGCGAGATTCTCGGCGTGCCGGCGGAGTATCGCATCGGCATTGTCCCGGGGTCCGATACCGGCGCATTCGAAATGGCGATGTGGAACCTCTTGGGGGAACGGCCCGTCGAGATGGTTGCATGGGAAAGCTTTGGCGCCGGCTGGGTCACGGACGCGGTCAAGCAGTTGAAGCTCGACGCGCGCGTACACACGGCCGAATACGGCGAAATCGTCGACATGGCGTCGCTGGACTACGACCGGGACGTCTGCTTCACGTGGAACGGCACGACATCCGGCATTCGGGTTCCTTCGGGCGACGTGATTCCCGCAGACAGGGACGGCTTGACCTTGTGTGATGCGACGTCCGCCGTCTTCGCCATGCCCTTGCCCTGGGACAAGCTCGACGTGATCACGTATAGCTGGCAGAAGGTGCTTGGCGGGGAAGCTGCGCATGGCATGCTGATTCTCAGCCCGCGCGCCGTCGAACGGCTGGAAAGCTATAC
>JAHELH010000132.1:0-2963 GCA_024644285.1 Paracoccaceae bacterium
GCGTCGGTCAGGCCGGCCGCCTCCTCGAAGTCGTCGAGCGACGGGCGGACCGTGACCGTCGGGGTCGCGGGCACCGCATCGACCGTCTTCAGGCCGTTACCGCTGATGATCGCCACGGTGCGGGCGGTCGGGTCCACCCGGCCTGCCGCGGCCAGCCGGCGCAGCACCGCGACCGTCACACCGCCCGCGGTCTCGGCGAAGATGCCCTCGGTGCGCGCCAACAGGCGCATCGCGTCGGCGATCTCGACGTCGGTCGCGACGTCCATGTCGCCGTTCGTGCGGTGCGCGACTTCGATCGCGGGACCTCCGTCCGCCGGGTTCCCGATGGCCAGCGACTTCGCAATGGTGTCGGGCCTGACGGGCGTCGGGTCGGCGTGCCCGGCGGCGAACGCCGCCGCGATCGGTGAGCAGCCCAACGCCTGCGCACCGAACATCGCCCACGGCGTCTCGTCGACGAGCCCGACCCGGATCAGCTCGCGGAACGCTTTGTCGATCTTGACCATCATCGAACCCGACGCCATCGGCGCAACGATCTGGTCCGGGATCTGCCAGCCCAGCTGCTCGGCGATCTCGAAGCCGATGGTCTTGGAGCCCTCGGCGTAGAACGGGCGCAGGTTGACGTTGACGAACGCCCAGCCGTGCTCGTCGGCGACCTCGCTGCACAGCCGGTTGACGTCGTCGTAGTTCCCCTTGACCGCGACGAGGTGGGGCCCGTACACCGCGCTGGCCAGGACCTTGGTGTGTTCGAGGTCGTGCGGGATGAACACGTACGCGGCGAGGTCGGCGGCGGCCGCGTGGGCCGCGACCGAGTTGGCCAGGTTGCCCGTCGACGCGCAGGCCACGGTGGAGAACCCAAAGGCCCGCGCAGCCGTCAGCGCCACCGTCACGACACGGTCCTTGAAGGACCAGGTGGGGTTCACCGTGTCGTTCTTGAGCCACAGGTCGTCCAGCCCGAGAGCGGCGCCCAGACGTTCGGCGCGCACGAGCGGTGTCAGCCCGCCGCCCAACCACACGGGAGCGACCGGCTCGTCGGTCGGCATCGGCAGCAGATCGCGGTAGCGCCACAGGCTGTCGGGACCGTCCGCGATCGATTCGCGTGACACGGCCGACGCGAGCGCGTCGTAGTCGTAGGTCGCCTCGTACGGTCCGAAGCACCGATCGCACACGTGTGACGGTGTGATGGCGGTCTCGGTGCCGCAACCGCGACAGCGCAGGGCACGAAGGTAGGTCACCGCTTCGTCCTTCCAGTTCTCGTAACGCGGAGGGAGGACGGAGCGTCACGCCATCTTCCCCCCGAAAGGGCCGGACTTCGCACCTGGGTCACGACGATCTGACCTGGTTGCGGCGGCGTCGACGGGCCGGTCCCTCAGCCGCTCTGGATGGCTATCCAATTGCGCCGCCACTGGTACGCGCCGGTGACGGCTGTGCCATGCTACTTGCTTCGAGGCTGCGCGGGCACGCGTTCGGCAACCGTCGACTCCGCAGGCGCAACGCTCGGGGCATCGGACGGTGTGGTCGCCCACGGCACTCGGGTCTCCCAGAAGTGGCGGGCCAGCACGCTGCCCGCTGCCACCGCGGGCACGGCGACCAGCAGGCCGACCACGCCGTAGACGGTGCCGGCGATCACCAGCGCCAGCAGCACGACCAACGGGTGCACGTGCACGTTGCGGCCCATGACGAGCGGCGAGATCACGTGGTTGTCCACCTGCTGGACGACGACCATCACCAGAACGACCAACGCCGCGAGCCCGACGCCTTCGCTGACCAGCGCGATCGACACCCCCAGCGCACCCGCGACGAACGGCCCCAGCAGGGGCACCACATTGGTCATCCCGGCGGTCACACCGACCAGCAGCCAGAACGGCAACCCCAGGGCCGCCAGCGCGATCGACGTCGCGAGGCCGACGAAAAGCGCCACCAGCAGCTGCCCGCGGATGAACCCACCGACAACGACGTGCAGCTTCGAACCGACGTCGACGGCCTCCGCGCGGTGCTGCGGCGGGATCAGCTCGTGCACGAACACGCGTAGGCGCGGCAGGGCGACCAGCACGTAGAACGCCACCACGGGCCCCAACGTCAGCACGATCACGATGTGAAACAGCCCCAGCGCCAGGCCCGACAGCCCACCGAGAAGACCGGCCAGCGCACCGCCCTGCACGGCCTGTTCGACGTTGCCCTGCAGTGCGGCGGCGTCGATCGGGTCGCCGATCGGCACGGCGAGGCCAAACGGCGCCAGGCGGCGGTCGAGATCCCGACCGAGTTCGGTCAGCAGATCCGGCAGCCGCTCGGCGAAGCTCTGCAGCTGCTCGGTCAGCAGCGGCACCAGCAGCGCGCCGATCGCCGCGAGCAGCAACAGGGCCGCCACGTACGCCAGCAGCGCCCCGGCCCAGCGCGGCAGCCCGCGTCGCTCGAGACCGGCGACCATCGGCGCCAACAGGTACACGATCACGGTGGCCAGCAGCAGCGGTGGGACGATCACCGCCAGCGGCCGGGCGAGTACCCGCCAGGCGATCCACAGAAGCGCGAATGCACCTACCGCCAACCACACTAGATGGGCCGCCCGTTGTACCGGCCCCGGCGCCGCGCTCATCGTGTACGCATGGTATCCCGCTGCATCCCGACGGCCACGGCAGACTGTCATGGCGGCCACAGTCGGTCCTGGCACGGATACCCGCCTGCGCGCCGGGTAGATGTACGGCGAAACCCGTAGGCCGACACCACACGCACGCCGACCCCCACGACAAAGCCGCAACCCAACACCCCACACACGCCGACCCCCACAGGCCGACACCACACACGCGATGCCACACGAGCCGACGCCTACACGAGCCGACCCCACACACACGACAACGACAACGACAACGACAACGACAACGACAACAACAACAACAACAACAACAACAACAACAACAACAACAACAACAACAACAACAACAACAACAACAGCAGCAGCAGCAGCAGCA
>JAHELH010000132.1:2973-6789 GCA_024644285.1 Paracoccaceae bacterium
CGACCCCCACACGAGCCGACCCCCACACACGACACCCGCCAACACCACACCCGCCAACACCACACCCGCCAACACCCACCAGCACCACACACGCCGACGCAGGAGCCCCCGGATGACCGTCCCCGACTTCACGTTGCGCGATCAGGGTGACCAGCCATGGTCGCTGTCGGAGCACCTCGACGCGGGCGTCGTGATCGTCACGCTGCGCGGAGACTGGTGACCGTACTGCAACAGCCAGCTGGTCAGCCTGGCAAGTCGGTACGACGAGTTCCTGACGGCCGGGGTGCGCATCGCCGGTGTCAGCGTCGACCCTGTCGCGCAGAACGCGGCGATGGTCGACAAGCTGCAGCTGCCGTTCTGGCTGTTGTCGGATCCCGGCGGCGGGGGGCTGCTGGCCGCGCTCGGAGCGTTCAACCCCGACGAGCGTGGCGGCATCGGAAAGCCGGGCGTGTTCGTGATCGACACCGGCGGCCGCGAGCGCTACCGCGAAGTCGCGCGGGACTTCGCGGACCGCATCACCGAGGACGAACTGCTCGCCACAGTGATCGACATGCAACTGCCGGCCACCGAGCAACCACCGCTCGCGCTCGTCGACCCGAAACCGGGCGCCCAGGCGATGCCCGTCGACGCACTGCTCCCCTACTGCCGGGGTGCGAAGTTCGCTGCCAAGGCAATGGGGTTGCGCCACCCGGCGGCCAAGGACGAGGCCGATCGTCTGTTCGCACAAATGGACCGCTACATGCAGACGATCCGCGAGTTTCGCGCCCGCACCGGCGTGTGACACTGATCCGGCCGCCGCGCCGGCGACGTGGCCATGCGAGAATCCACCGACGTGCGCACGGGAGCACGACGATCGGGAGAGCCGACACCAGTGTCACGGCTGCCAGAACCGGGCGAGACCTGGAATGACCGGTACCAGATCACCGCCGAGCTCGGGCGCGGTGGCTTCGGCCGCGTCTACCGTGGGTGGGATCCGCTGCTCGAGCGCGATGTGGCGCTCAAGATCCTGCGGCCATCAGAGGACTTCACTCCGGTCGACCACCGACGGTTCCGGCGTGAGATCAACATCGCGGCCAGCCTCGACCATCACAACATCGTCACCGTCTACGACGGCGGCGAGCACGACGGGCTGCTGTTCCTGGTCATGCACTTCGTCAACGGGCACGACCTCCGGTTCGAGCTCGAGCGCGGCCCACTGACCCCTGAGCGCGCCGTGTCGATCGTCCGCCAGGTGGGAGACGCGCTGGACTATGCGCACGGCAAGGGCCTGGTGCACCGCGACGTCAAACCCGGGAACATGCTGTGCCAGTCGGGAGCCGACTCGGTGTTCCTCGCCGACTTCGGCATCAGCCGATGGGTCGACCAGACGACCGACAACCCGCTGACCGAGGGGCTGGCGCCCGCCACGTTGGCGTACGCCGCGCCCGAGCAGCTGCGCACCGCGGCCCGGGTTGACGGGCGTGCCGACGTGTACGCCCTGGGCTGCGTGCTGTTCGAATGCCTCACGGGTCGCAAGCCGTTCGCCGGCGGCATCGCTGTGGTCGCCAGCGCGCACCTGCACGAGGCCCCGCCGAGGATCAGCGACGTACGCCCCGACCTGTCCCCCGCCTGGGACGACGTCATCTCACGGGCCATGGCCAAGAACCCGGCCGAACGGAGCCAGCGCTGCAGCGAGCTGACCCGTGCAGCCGAGTATGCGCTGCCCACACCCGCCGTCGACGCGGTGACCGCTGAGTCCACGGCTGAGACGGCGACCACGCGGGCGGCCGAGCCGGGAGCGGCACCCGAACGCATGCGTTCGCAGCGGACGGTCCGGTTGGACCCTGCCGCGGTCCCGACCGAGCGGGCAACGACAGCGGGCGGCACGGCGCCGACGCGCCGGACGGCCGCGCATACGCCGCTGGCCCCGCCGCGGGGACCACGGACGACCGCACCCGTCGACCCGCCGCCGGCGTCCCAGACGGCCGCGCGCGATGTCCCGCCGCTGGCGCCCGACGACCATCGCGGGGTAGGCCGTCGCGGGACGCGCGCCCGCCGGGCGCCGCGCTGGCGCCCGCTCGGACTGGCGAGCCTGACGCTCAGCATTGCCGCGCTGCTCGCATGGCTCGTCTGGCCGGCAATCAGCTCAACGCCCGACGAGGGGGACGCCACCAGGGCGGCCGCCGAAGCACGCGGCGGAGAAGGTGGTGGTGAGGGTGGCGGTGGAGATGGCGTCTCCGGGTCGCTCGACGACGCCCAGCGCCAGCTCCTCACCGACGTCGGCGTCTTCGATGCGTCGGACTGCCGGTCGTCGACCGCCACCTCGTTCAACGGCGAGCGTGCGGCGGTCGCATGCGCCAGCCAGGACCACGCTCCGACCCGCGTGGTGTTTCGCAGCTTCGCCACGAACGCGCAGCGTGATTCCGCGCTCCAACGGCTGGCCGCCTCGGCCCCCGGCGGGGACTGCCGCGTCGACGACCGCGCCGTCCACGACTATCGCGGCGCTGACGGCCAGGGGCGCGTGCTGTGCGCTGTCGACAGCGCGACCGCCGGACTGTCATGGACCGTCCCGGACCAGCCCATCATGGGCAGCGCGCGACTCGACCGGCCCGACGCCGCCGACGACCTGTACGCGTGGTGGGCCACGCTGGTCGGGCGCTCCGACTCCTGACCGCTACCGCCGCGGCGTCGGCATGACCGTCTTCGCGGCCGGCGCGACGCGCGTGCTGTTGCCGACGACACGGCCGCGGCAGTCCAGGCGGCCGCTGGCTGCGCCATGAACGTCCCAAGGCCTACGTGTCGCAGCCAACCCTGCAGCCGTGAAGCCGGCGCCGGCATGTCGCTGCAGCAGCGCCGGGGATGGCGCCTCAACCGTCGCCGTTGCGCTCGATCGTCACCGGCGTGTCCATGACCAGCGTGCGCACCGGCCACGGAATGGTCATGCCGGCATCGTCGAGAGCCGACTTCGCATCCGACAGCACGCGATCCAGGACCGCGCGCACGTCGGCGATCCTCGGGTCGGTCCAGTACCGCACCTCGAAGTTGACGCTCGAGTCGGCCAGCTCCGTGAGCAGCACCTGCACTGGCGGGTCGTCGTAGACCCCGTCGACCGCCTGCACCGCGGCGCGGATGACCTCACGCGCCTGGTTGTGGTCGTCGTCGTAGTCGACGCCGATCATCACACGCGTACGGCGCCGGTCGCGCCGGGTCAGGTTGACGAGCGGATTGGTGAACACGTCGTGGTTGGGGATCATGATCACCTCGCCGTCGTAGTTGACCAACTGCGTGACCCGCAGGTCGATCGTCTCGACGGTGCCCTCGTGGTCACCGGTGATGATCTGGTCACCCGACTCGAAGGGCTGCCGCCACAGCAGGATCAGACCGGCAATGAAGTTGCCGATCACCTCCTGTGCGGCCAGGCCGAGCGCGATGCCGAACACAGCGAGCGCACCCAGCACGCTGCCGACCGGCACGCCGGCGACCGACAGGGTGAACAGGGCCGCGAGGAAGTACAGCCCGCCGCGCACCAGCTTCGACAGCAGTCCGACGGCGATCGGCTTGGCGCCGGAACGCTGCAGTCCCCGCTGGGCGAGCCCGCCGAGCACGCGGGCGACGATGAACGCGACGAGGCCGGCGACGAGCGCGATGGCGATCAGGGGCAGGCCGCTCAGTCCTGCCTCGATCAGGTCGGTGACCTTCTGGTTGATGGTGTCGAGCGACTGCGCCAGCACGACCCGCATCAGTTGACCTCCTGATCGTTTCCGTCCTGCCGGCCAGCCCGCCCCACCAGCCACCCAAGGCTACGTCACCCGCCGACGACAACGTCCGGACGTGACC
>JAHELH010000133.1 GCA_024644285.1 Paracoccaceae bacterium
GTCCGGGGTCGGTCAGGTCCGGCTTGGTCAGGACGATCACCGGCGTGACGCCGGCCTCGAAGGCAAGGGACAGGTAGCGTTCCAGACGCGCGACGTTGAAATCCGCGTTGCAGGATGTGGTGATGAATGCCGTGTCGATGTTTGCTGCGATCAGCTGAACGCGGCGGTCCTCGCCCGGTGCGCGGCGCTTCATCAGGCTTTTGCGTTCCAGGATTCGGCTGTCGCCCGGAAGCTCTGGGTCATAGAGCACCCAGTCGCCGACCGCGACATGCAGGGTCGGGGGCAGGGTAACGGACAGGCCCTCGCCCGTGGCCTCTGCCCCGCTGCGGTGGACCGAGGTGACGCGCACCGGTGGCGTGGCGGCGATGTCCTCGATGCTGGTCTGCTGCGCAAAGAACGGCGACCAGCCAAGCATTTCCATGTAACCGGGTGCAGTCTGGGGTGGCGCGGCGCCCAAGTTCAGGTGGGAGAAGTCCCTGACCATCAATCCTCTTTTGGCGGTAACGTGCCGGGACGCTAGCGCAGCGGCAAACCCGGGTAAAGGCACGGTGCGCGATTAGCCGTAGATCCCCGATGCGCCGCCGCTGGCGGTGCCGCGCATCATCACCTGGGCTTGTTGTCGGCGGATCCGTTCGTAAAGGTCCAGCGCGTCGGCAGTGAAGTCGCCGGTGGGCATCGGCACGTGGATGAAGTGGCCCTTGCCGTCGGTGCCGCGGGCGGGCATCGCGTAATCGGTATCGCCGACTTCCTGTGCAACCTCCGGCGTGCAATAGCGCACGACCAGGGCGATGCGGCGGTCGTCAGAGGTGTTGGGTCCGGAACCGTGGATGGTCAGCCCGTGGTGCAGGGACATCTGCCCGGGATGGATTTCGATCGGCACCTTGTCTGCTGGCGCGACGTCGACGCGAACTTCCTGGCCGCGGCTGAGCAGGTTGTTTTCGTCGAAGGTGTCCTCGTGCGGCAGGATCGGGTTCTTGTGGCTGGCGCGCACGAAGTCCATGCAGCCCGAGGCGGGGGTGGAGGGCGACAGCGCGATCCAGGCGGTGACCAGCTGCTCGGTGGCGCCCAGCCCCCAATAGGTCAGGTCCTGATGCATCGAGACGATCTGGCGGGTGCGCGGCTCCTTGATGAAGAACTCGGCGGCATAGACCAGGATGTCCGGTCCCAGGATGCCCTCGACCACGTCCAGCACGCGCGGGTCGGTGGCGATGCGCGCGGCCATCGGCATGACGATATGCGCATTGACCCGCTTGTAGGTGTTCAGCGGCAGCGGCAGGCCGTTGTCGAGCCAGTTGCGTTCAAGCGCCTCCAGCTCGCCGCGTGCCGCTGCGGCCTCTTCCGCAGGCAGCACCGGGATCGGGAACAGGAACCCGTCGCGCCAGTACTGCGCGATGCGGTCGGACGGCAGGCGGCCGCCGGCAAGCGGAATGGCGTCAGGCATGGCGATCTCGTCGGTCTTCCGGCAGCCTCGTGCAGCCGCTTGGCCCCGGTCCATCCCGAATGCGACCAATCTGTCGCATTCGGAACGGCCCCGGGGCGCTGGACACCGGCGGGCCGGCAACTAGTCTCGCCGGGGTAGGGTCTGGCGCGGGAGCGGTCGCATGGAGAAATTCGGGAAAAGCCAGTCGGTCCGGCGCGTCGAGGATGTCCGCTTTCTGACCGGGGCGGGACGCTACACCGACGACACCGCGCCGGCGGACGCGCTGCACGCGGTGTTCCTGCGCAGCCAGGTCGCGCATGCCGAGATAACGGCGCTTGAGGTGGACGCGGCACGCGCGGCCCCCGGCGTGCAGGCCGTGCTGACCGCGGCGGACCTCGAGGAGGCCGGCATCGACCTGGGCATGGCGGCGCTGACCTTTCCGGCGCGGGACGGCGGCCGCGGCGCCGCGCCGATGCGCCCCATCCTGGCGCGGGATCGCGTCCGGTTCGTGGGCGAGCCGGTGGCGGTGGTGGTGGCCGAGACGATGGCGCAGGCGCAGGACGCCGCCGAATTGATCGAATTCGACTACGACGAGTTGCCGCCGCATGTCGACCGCGCCCCGGGCGGGCCGCAGATCCATGCCGAGGCGCCGGACAACGTGGCGCTGGACTTCGCCTTCGGGCGCGAGGCGGAAACGGCGAAGGCCTTCGACGCGGCCGCCCACGTGGTCGCGCTGAGCGTCGAGAACAACCGGATCGTCACCAACACGATGGAGCCGCGCGCCACCTGCGCCGCGTGGCGCGACGGGCGGCTGCATCTGACCTTCGGCGGGCAGGGCGTGTGGGGGGTGCGCGACCAGCTGGCCCGCGCCTACGGGCTCGACACGGACGCGGTGCACGTGGTCACGCCGGATGTCGGCGGCGGTTTCGGCATGAAGGTCTTCGCCTATCCCGAATACCTGGTGTTGCCCGAGGCCGCGCGGCGCACCGGTCGGCCGGTGCGCTGGACCGCGGCGCGCGGCGAGGCGTTCCTCAGCGACAATTCCGGCCGCGACCTGGCCTCGGTGGCCGAGCTGGCCTTTGACGAAGACCTGAAGATCACCGGATATCGCGTTGAAACCACATGCAATCTTGGCGCGTACAACTCTTATATGGGTCAGGGCATCCAGACCGATCTGTTCACCAAGGTGCTGACCGGCTGCTACGACGTGCAGAACGCCTTCATGCGTACCCGCTGCATCTATACCAACACCACCCAGGTCGACGCCTATCGCGGCGCCGGGCGGCCCGAGGCGATCACGGTGCTGGAACGCGCCATCGACCACGCCGCCCGGGTGCTGGGCGTCGATCCCTGGGATCTGCGGCGGCGCAACTTCATCCCGGCCGGAAAATTCCCCTATCGCAGCGCCACGGGCGAGCTTTACGACGTCGGCGATTTCGCCCGGGTGCTGGACCGGGCCGAGGCGGAATGCGACCGCGCCGGGTTCGCCGCGCGCAAGGCCGAAAGCGCCGCGCGCGGCAGGCTGCGCGGGCTGGGGCTTTGCTGTTACATCGAATCGATTCTTGGCAGCCCGTCCGAGGACGTGACGGTGCAGTTCAACGACGACGGCACGGCCACGATCTTCGTCGGCACCCAGTCGAACGGGCAGGGGCACGAGACGGTCTTCGCCAGCTTCCTGTCGGACCAGACCGGCCTCCCCTTCGACCATATCGCAGTGGTGCAGGGCGACAGCGACCGGATCGCACGCGGCGGCGGCACCGGCGGCTCGCGCTCGGTCACCGTGCAGACCAACGCGACGCTCAAGGTGGTCGGGACGATGATCGCGGCCTATTCCGCATTTCTGGCCGAGACGCTTGGCGCCGCGCGCGAAGATGTGACCTTTGACGAGGACCGCTTTCGCATCGCCGGATCGAACGAGACGCCGGGCTTGCTGGAGGCCGCCGCGATGGCGCGGGCGGCGGGGCGCGACGATCTTCTGAGGTTCTCCGAGACCGCCGAGTTGCCGGGCCGTTCCTATCCCAACGGCGCGCATGTGGCCGAGGTCGAGATCGACCCGGTGACCGGCGTGACGGAGGTCTTGAAATACACCGTCGTGGACGATTTCGGCAACCTTATCAACCCAATGCTGGCCGAAGGTCAGGTGCATGGCGGGGTCGCGCAGGGCATCGGACAGGCGGTGAGCGAGCGCGTGGTTTTCGACGCGGACGGCCAGCTTCTGTCGGCCAGCCTGATGGATTACGCCCTGCCGCGCGCCGCCGACATGCCCTGGATCGACTTCCATACCGAACCGGTGCCCTCGACGGCGAACCCCATGGGGATGAAGGGCTGCGGCGAGGCCGGAACGGTTGGCGCCCTTGCGGCGGTGGGCAATGCGGTGCTTGATGCGGTGTGGGACCGGGGCGTGCGGCAGGTCGACATGCCGTTCACCCCCTCTCGAGTGTGGAAGATGCTGAGGCGGCAAACAGGTGAGTCTGCGTAACCGGATAAAGCAATGGCTTGGGCTCACGCCCTCGGTCGAAAGCTCGCCGACGGCGCCGCATCGCGGCAGCCAGGACCACGTGATTATCCTCGACGGCACCATGTCCTCGCTGACCGAGGGCTGCGAGACCAATGCCGGGCTGCTCTACAAGCTTCTCTGCGAGGTCGCGCCGGTCAAGAGCCTGAGCCTGCGCTACGAGGCGGGCATCCAGTGGCACAGCTGGAAGAACTCGATGGACGTGATCGAGGGCCGCGGCATCAACCGCCAGATCCAGCGCGTATACGGGTTCATCGCCTCGCGCTACCGGCCCGGCGACCGGATCTTTCTGTTCGGCTATTCGCGGGGGGCCTACGCCGTGCGCTCACTGGCCGGCGTCATCGACCAGGTCGGGCTTCTGACCTCGCAGCACGCCACGGTGCGCAACATCACCCAGGTCTACCGGTTCTACCAGGCCAACCTCGACAGCGAGGCGCAGCGCGCCTTCACCGCGAAATACTGCCACGCCGATGTGCCGATCGAGGTGGTCGGGGTCTGGGACACCGTCAAGGCGCTGGGGCTACGTCTGCCGATCATCTGGATGTGGACCGAGACCTCGCACAAGTTCCACAACCACGATCTGGGCCCGCATATCCGCCACGGCTTTCACGCGCTGGCCCGCGACGAGACGCGCGAGGCCTTCGCGCCGGTGCTGTGGACCACCCACGACGGCCACCCGGGCGTGGTCGAGCAGATGTGGTTCCGCGGCACCCACGGCGATGTCGGCGGCCAGCTGGACGGCGACGAGCGCGCCCGGCCGCTGTCCAACATCCCGCTTGTCTGGATGCTGGAGAAGGTAGAGATGTGCGGGCTGCCGCTGCCTGCGGACTGGCGGTCGCGCTTTCATTGCGACCCGGACGCGCCGTCGATCGGCACGATGCGCGGCTGGGGCAAGTTCTTCATCGCCCGCCGGAAGCGGGTGATCGGCCTCGACCCGTCCGAGGCGATCCATCCCACTGCCCTGTCCAGGTCCGAGCGCGCGTTGGCCGAAGACGCCGCGACGGTGTAGGGCCGCAAGTGAGCGATCGGATGCGGTTGAGTTCGGTGCTGGTGCTGCTCGGCGCAAGCTGGGGCCTGTCGGTGCCGCTGATGAAGGTCGCGGTCAGCACAGGATATCAGCCCCTGGGCTTGATCTTCTGGGAACTGGTGATCGCGGCGGCGATCCTGGGCGGCATCGTGGCGGCGCGCGGGCGCGGGCTGCGGCCGGGCCGGGCGCAGTGGACGATGTTCCTGGTCATCGCGCTGCTGGGCACGTTGCTGCCCGGAACGGCCTCGTTCAAGGCGGCGGCCTACCTGCCGGCCGGCATCATGGCGCTGGTCCTGTCGCTGGTGCCGATCTTCGCCTTGCCGGTGGCGCTGGCGCTGGGCAACGACCGCTTCGAATGGCTGCGCATCGCGGGCCTGCTCTTCGGGCTGGCCGGCATCGTCCTGCTGGTAGCACCCGAGGCGAGCCTGCCCGAGGCGTCGATGGTCGCCTGGGTGCCGGTGGCCCTGATCGCGCCGTTCTTCTACGGCATCGAGGGCAACGTGGTCAGCCGCTTCGGCACCGCCGGGCTGGACCCCGTGGAATTGCTGTTCGGCGCGTCCTGCCTGGGCGCCCTGCTGGCGGCGCCCGCGGCGCTGGCCTCGGGTCACTGGATCGATCCGGTGCGGCCGTGGGGCGCGGCGGAGTGGGCGCTGGTCGCTTCTTCGGCGATCCACGCGGTGACCTATGCCGGCTATGTCTGGCTGGTGGGCCGCGCCGGCGCGGTCTTTGCCGCGCAGGTCAGCTACCTGGTCACCGGGTTCGGCGTGCTGTGGTCCATCATCATGCTGTCGGAAAGCTATTCCGGCTGGGTCTGGGCGGCGATGGCGGCGATGTTCGCGGGGCTTTTCCTGGTGCAGCCGCGCCCAAGGACGGCGCTTGTGGCCGCGCCCGTGCTGCCCCATGATGCCCGCTAAGCCGCCCGCAAAGGCCCCCGCATGATCGATTTAGGCCTCTCGCAGACGACCGAAGCCTGGCTGACCCTGGCCACGGTCGTGCTGATGTTCGCGCTGTTCATCCGCGAGGTTTATCCGCCTGAGGTCACCGCCGTCGGCGGGGCGGCGGTTCTGCTGACCCTGGGCGTTCTGCCCTACGAGGAGGCGCTGCACGTCCTGTCGAACCCTGCCCCCTGGACCATCGCGGCGATGTTCATGGTGATGGGCGCGCTGGTGCGCACCGGCGCGCTGGAATGGTTCACCCGGCTGGCCGAAAACCAGGCCGAGACCAACCCGGCGCTGGCCATCGCGGGGCTGTTCGGGCTGGTCGCGGTGGCCTCGGCCTTCGTCAACAACACGCCGGTGGTTCTGGTGATGATCCCGGTCTTTGTGCAGCTGTCGCAAAAGATCGGAACTTCGGCCAGCAAGTTATTGATTCCGCTCAGCTATGCCGCGATTCTCGGGGGGCTGCTGACACTGATCGGCACCTCGACCAACCTGCTGGTCGACGGCGTGGCGCGGGCCCGCGGGATGGAACCCTTCACCATCTTCGAGGTGACGCCGCTTGCGATCATCCTTCTGGCCTGGGGCGCGGTCTATCTGCGCTTCGTCGCGCCGCACCTGCTGCCCGACCGCGCCAGCATGGCGACGATGCTGTCGGACCGGAAGAGGTTGAAATTCTTCACCGAGGTGGCGATTCCCGAGGGCAGCACGTTTATCGGCCAGCCGCCGAGCGACGTGGATCTGTTCCGCCGCGAGGGTGTGCGCCTGATCGACGTGCTGCGCGGCGACCTGTCGCTCAGGCGCGACCTTGGCGAGGTGGCGCTCGAGGCCGGCGACCGCGTGGTGCTGCGCTCGGAAGTGTCGGAGCTGCTGGGCCTGCAGGCCAA
>JAHELH010000134.1 GCA_024644285.1 Paracoccaceae bacterium
TCAGGCGGAACCGCTCCGGGCTGTAGCCGTCGAATTTCTGCGACAGCGCGCGCACCGCGGCGTCGCCGCGGGCCTCGATGTCCTTCAGCGTGCCCTCCACCACCGCCCGGACCTTGGCATCGTCCTCGGCCCGCTCTGCCGCGGACTTGGAGCGTTTCAGATACTCGATGGCCATCTGCCTCTCCTCATGCGGATGCCTTCTCGGGCGCGGACCAATCCGGGTCCCGCGCCACCAGTTCGACGGTGTTGCCCTCGGGATCGGTGACGAAGACGCCGCGCCAGCCGATCCAGTCGAAGCGCTCGACCCGCGGTGCCAAACCGTTCTGCCGGTACCAGGCGACGGCGGCGTCCTGCGCCTCGAAATCCACCCCGAGGGCAAGGTGATGCAGCGACGATCCGGCGCCGGTCACTGGCGGCTCGGTCCCCGCCGGGTGGATCTCCGGCCGGCCCGCGTCGCGCGCGAAAAGCGCCAGCACGCAGATATGGCCGCGATAGCCTTCGCAGACCTTCAGAAAGACGATGTCGCTGCGCTCGTCGCCCGAAAGCACCTCGAGCCCGACAACGTCGCGGTAAAAGGCCAGCATGGTGCCGACATCGGCGCATCGAATGGCTATTTCGGCCAGGGATCTCACCTCGAAGCCGCGGCTCATTCCTGCGCCTCCGGCTGCGGCGGCGTCTTTTCGCCCCGGTCGTAGGCCTCCCAGCCATGCCCCTCGAACACGTCCCGGCCCAGCTGCGCCAGGACCGCCGCGAAATCCACGGAAACCGGGTTGTCGGCGATCCGGCCATCCTCGACGCGCCAGAAATCCATGTACGGAATGCGCACCCGCTTGCCGGTGGGCGCGATCCCCATGAACGGGCCGGTATGCGTGGCCTCGATATGACCGAAGCAGGCCGCCCATTCGCCGTCGGCCATGAAATGCTCGGTCCTGTAATCGCGGTCGGTGAAGGCCGCGCGCAACGGCAACTGCCAGTTGCGCCGGAACTCCGCGACCCCGCGCTTGGTGCCGCAGCCCTGGTTGCCGCGCCACAGGAAATCGTCGTGGAAATAGCGGCCCATGTCGTTCTCGCCCGCGGCGAGCCCATCCTCCATCCGCCGCACCGCCGCCAGCGTCTCGGCGCTCTGCCGTGCGTGATCCTCTGCCGCGCTCATCCCAGCCGCTCTCCCGAACGGGCGTCGAACAGGTGACAGATCGACGCCGGAATAGAGGCGCTGACCGGCGTGTCGATCTCGGCCCGGTAATCCTTCGGTGCCTTGATCGAGACCAGCGCGCCGCCGGCCTTCACGGTGATCATCGTCGCATCGCCCAGAAGCTCCAGCGAATAGATCGGCGCCGCGATCTCGCCCTTCGCCGACAGGCTCGCATCCTCTGCCCGGAAGCCCAGCGTCACCGGCCCGTCCGGCCCCTTCAGCCCGGGGATCGACACGTTCTGTCCGGTGAACGTGCCGCCCTTCAGGTCGCCCTGCATCAGGTTCATCGCCGGGTTGCCGATGAAGCCGGCGACGAAGGTGTTGGCGGGGCTGTCGTAGATCTCGGTGGGCGTGGCCACCTGCTGAACGATGCCCTTGTTCATCACCACCACCCGGTCGGCCAGCGTCATCGCCTCGATCTGGTCATGCGTGACATAGACCGTGGTCACGCCCAGCTCGTGACTGAGATGCTTGATCTGCGCCCGGGTGCTGACCCGCAGCTTGGCGTCGAGGTTCGACAGCGGCTCGTCCATCAGGAACACGTTGGGTTGCCGCACGATGGCGCGGGCCAGCGCCACGCGCTGACGCTGGCCGCCCGAAAGTTCCGCCGGCCGGCGGTGCAGGAAGTCGTCCAGCTCCACCATCGCCGAGGCGCGGCGCACCCGCTCGTCATGCGTCGAGGGGTCGGACTTGCGCACCTTCAGCGGAAAGCGGATGTTCTCGTAGACGTTCATGTTCGGGTAGAGCGCATAGCTCTGGAACACCATCGCCACGTCGCGATCCTTGGGGTCGAGGTCGTTGACCCGCTGCCCGTCGATCAGGATGTCGCCGTCGGTGGCCTCCTCCAGCCCGGCGATCATGCGCATCGTGGTGGTCTTGCCGCAACCGGACGGGCCCAGCAGCACCAGGAATTCCCGGTCGGCAATCGTCAGGTCGAACTTGTGAACGCCGACGAAAGAACCCCAGCGCTTAGAGATGTTCCGCAGCTGAATCTCGGCCATGGCGACTCACCGCTTGCATACGAATGCAAAACTTTTACCCGTGAAACCGCATCGCTCGCAAGCCTTTCTTTCATGAATTTGTCAAGGAAAGAAATCCTTGCGCGAATCAGAATCTCCCGCGATAAATTGCAAGCGTATGCATTCCGTGCCGCCCGATTGGGGCGCGCGGTCAGCATGACCGGTCGCGGCTTGGCCGCAAGGAAAGACAGACCCCGCACGGCGGGCTACGGACCAGAACGGGAGGTTTCAACCAATGAAAATGTGGACCACGGCGGCGCTCGGCACCGCCATCGCCATCCTCGGCAGCACCGCGGCGCTGGCCGCCTGCCCGGTCACGGAAGGGCGCATCAACATCGTCGGCAACGAATTCCCGGCGATCCAGTCGGTCGCGGCCAAGGCGCTGGAATGCGCCGAGGGCATCGAGGCGGAATCGAACCTGACCGCCGACCACCAGAAGATCAACGTCGCCGGCATGAGCGGCAATCCGGCGGAATACACCTCGGCCATCATCGCCAACTCGTCCATCGTCGCGCTGATCAACGAGGACGTGATCCGCCCGCTCGACGACCTGATCGCGGCGCACGGCCAGGACATTGCGCAGCGTCAACTGATCACCATCGACGGCAAGGTGATGGCCGTGGCGTTCATGGCCAACGCCCAGCACCTGGTCTACCGCGCCGACGTGCTGGAACAGATCGGGGTCGAGCCGCCGAAGACCTACGAAGAGATGCTGGAAGCGGCCAGGATGATCCGCGAGCAGGGCATCATGGAAAACCCGGTGGGCGGCGCATATGCGGCCGGCTGGAACCTCGCCGAGGAATTCGTGAACATGTACATTGGCCACGGCGGCGAATTCTACAAGCCGGGCACCGCCGAGGTTTCGATCAACAACGAGCAGGGCGTCGCCACGCTGAACATGCTGAAGGCGCTCAGCGAGTACATGAACCCCGATTTCCTGACCCATGATTCCAACGCCACCTCGGCCGAGTGGGAAGCCGGCAACGTGGCGCTGATGAACATGTGGGGCTCGCGCACCGGCGTTCTGATGGACAGCGAGGGTTCCGAGCCGGTGGTCTACGAGAACACCAAGGTCGGCCCGCCGATGACCGTCGGCGGCGGCACCAATCCGGCCTCGACGCTCTGGTGGGACGGCTGGACCGTGGCCAAGAACATCGACGACGCGGCCGCCGCCGCGACCTTCCAGGCGCTCGCCCACGCCACCTCGTCCGCGCTCCTGAACGACGAGACGATGGGCCAGGCGGTCTGGCTGATGGACGGCTACAAGCCCGCCCCGGTCAACGAGGGCGTGCTGGCCGCCGTCGCCATGGGCACCACGCCCTACCCGATGCTGCCCTACCAGGGCCTGCTGCACACCGCGCTGGGCGACAACCTGGCCGAGTTCCTGCAGGGCAAGGAAAGCGCCGAGCAGGCGCTGGCCGATGTCGAGGCGGCCTATACCGCCGCGGCCAAGGAGAAGGGTTTTCTGAACTAGGCCACAGGGGCGGGGCGTTCGCGCGCCCTGCCCGCCTCACGGCAGCCCGGAGACACGCGCGCCATGAAACACTCCGCCTTCTTCTGGTTCGTCCTGCCCTCGGCGACCGCGATGCTGCTGTTCATCTTCTTTCCCATCGTCTCGATCATCGTGCAGTCGCTCTATGTCGAGCACGCGCAAGTCATCATCGAGACCGAGAATTGCGGCCCCTTTGGCTGCACTCCCACCACCATGGTCGACCAGGAGGCCACCGAGGCGCTGCGCCGCGAGCAGCCGCTGGGCCGCTTTGCCGGCTTCACCACCTATCTCGACCGCGGCCACCTGGCGGTGAACGAGGTCGCGGCGGCCTGGGATGCCTCCTCCGGCTGGCGCGATTTCGGTGGCCGGATGCTGAACCTGCCGTTCTACAAGGCGATGGCCTTCACGCTGACCTACACCTTTATCGTCACCCCGCTGACGATCATTCTCGGCTTCATGATCGCCGTCGCCGTCAACGGCGCCGTCCGCGCGATCCGCGGCCCGCTGATCTTCTTCTCGCTCCTGCCGATGATCGTCACCCCGCTCGTCGGCTCGCTGATCCTGTTCTGGATGGTCGACGCCCGCGGCATCATCGGCGCCACGCTGCAGGCGCTGGCCGACGATCCCGGCCTCTCGGTCAAGGCCTCCACCCCGCTGATGTGGATCATGCTGATGGTCTACGGCGTCTGGCACGCCGCGCCCTTTGCCTTCATCGTCTATTACGCGGGGCTGCAGACCGTGAACACCGACACGCTGGAAAGCGCGATGATCGACGGCGCCTCCCGCTGGCAGCGGATCCGCTACGTCGTCATCCCGCACCTTCTGCCGCTGACCACCTTCATCGCGCTGATCCAGCTGATGGACAATTTCCGCGTCTTCGAGCCGATCGTCAGTTTCGCCGCCTCGGCGCATGCCACCTCGCTTTCCTGGGCGATCTACAACGACCTCGGCGGCGAGACCCGGCAGCTCTCCTCCGCCGCGGCGACCTCGGTCCTGACGATCCTCGGCGTGGCGATCCTGCTGTCGCCCGTACTGGTGCGCACCTGGCGCGAGTTCTCGAGGGCACGCACATGAGCATCAAGGCGCAGGAAAAGCCGCTCGGCCTGAAGGTCTTCGTCCTCGTCTTCCTGACGCTCTGGATGTTCCTCGCCGCCTTCCCGTTCCTCTGGACGCTCTGGGGCTCGTTCAAGGTCGAGGGCGACTTCTTCTCCAAGGCCGACTGGGCCAACGCGATCTTCGGCACCCTGACCCAGGTCGAGACCGGCGACCGCTTCACCGGCCAGGGCTATCACGGCGCCTGGATCCAGGAAGAGTTCTGGCGCGCCGCGCTGAACACGGTGCTGGTCTGCCTGTTCGTGGTGACCATCTCGCTGACCTTCGGCACGCTCGGCGGCTACGCCCTGTCGCGGTCGACCTATCGCTACGCCTTCTGGTTCCTGATCATCGCGCTGATCTTCCGCGCCATGCCGCCGATCACGCTGGTCTCGGGCTACCTGCCGGTGTTCTTCCAGTGGAACCTCTGGGGCCACCTGCCCACCGCGATCATCGTGCTGGTGGCGATCAACCAGCCCTTCACCCTGTGGATGCTGCATTCCTTCTTCAAGAACATCCCCCAGGACCTCGACGAGTCGGCCATGGTCGACGGCTGCACCCGGTTCCAGGCCTTCCGGCACGTCATCATCCCGGTGATGTGGCCCGGCGTGATCACCACGGGGCTGTTCTCGTTCCTCTTGGCCTATAACGACTTCGCCGTGACCGCGATGATCCTGGACCAGCAGAACCAGACCATGGTGCCCAAGATCGCCAGCTTCCTGGGCACCACCCAGACCAAGGGCAACGTGATGTTCGCCGTGGCCGCCGTTGTCTCGGTCACCGCGCCCTTGTTCGTGATGATCATGTTCTTCCAGCGCCAGATCGTCTCCGGTCTGACCGCCGGGGCGGTGAAGGGCTGAGTTCATGGGGCGCATCTGTTCGGCATCGCTTCGGGCCACATCGCTGCGCAATCGACTGCGATTGAGCGCAGTGCGGTCGCGCCGGCCCGGCAGAATCCCCTTTGCCGTGATGCGCGCCGGTCCGTGCAGGTGTGTCTGAACCACACCCTTGCACTATCAGACCGGAGATCAGAATGAGCCAGAGTCCCACGGCAGAGAATAAGCGGGTCCTTCGCCGTTATTGCGAAGCCTATCGCCATCCCGACACCGAACAGTTCGCAACAGCCGTGCACGCGTTCTTTGCCGAGGATGCGAAGATCAACGTCGTCCATCCCTTCAACGAGGTTGCGGGTCCGGCCGCCTATGAGGCGGCATTCCTGGGTCCGTTGTCAGAGTCTTTCGAAAACCTCTATCGCTTTGACTACATCGCCTTTGCAGGCAGCTATGAGGACCGCGACTGGGTCACCTCGACCGGCTATTACTGCGGCCATTTCGCCCGCCCCTGGCTGGGCATCCGCCCCACCGGGGCCATGGCCTATCTGAGGTTCGGCGAGTTTCACCGGATGGACGGCGGCAAGGCCGTCGAAAGCTACATCTACTTCGACATTCCCGAATTGATGATCGCCGCCGGGCAATGGCCCATCGCCGACAGCCCGGGTCGAGACCGGGGATACACCGGCATGCTTCCCGGCCCCGCGCGGCAGGACGGGCTGGTCTGGCACGACACCGACCCCGATCACAGCGCCGCATCTTACCGAATGGTGACCGACATGCTGCGCCGCCTCGCCACCGAGGACCAGGCCTGGCGTCCCTACTGGCACGACAACATGGCCTGGTACGGCCCCGCCGCCTTCGGCAGTTTCATCGGGATCGAGAACTTCGCCGGCTTCCAGGTGCCGTTCGAGCAGACCTTCAGCGAATGGATCGGCGGCGCGGCACCTGGCAGCCAGACACGCCATTTCACCCGCTTCGCCGATGGCGACTACATCTGCTCGGGCGGCTGGCCGTCGCTGAACGCGGTGCAGGCGAGGACCTTCCTGGGCCAGCCCTCGGAAGGCAAGCGGCTTTACATGCGGGTCTGCGACTGGTGGCGCCGCGACGGCGACCTGTTGGTCGAGAACTGGGTCTTTGTCGACATCCCGCA
>JAHELH010000135.1 GCA_024644285.1 Paracoccaceae bacterium
TATGACGATCCCAGCGAAACGGCGCTGTCCTATTTCGACGCGATCCCGCGGCACTGGCGGCTGGCGCCGGACCAGGATTATCCCGAGCCGGTGGTGGGGCTGAAGGAGGGGCGCGAGCGGGCGCTCGAGGCGTACCGGAACCGCGACGGGTGATGCGATTTGAAACCGATCCGGCGGCCGCACGTATATCCCTTGAATGCGCGGCGCAGTGCCGCGACAGTCACGACCGGGGATACGGGGTTAACATGACCATTCTGACCAGCACCAGGGGGCAGGCCGGCCTGCCGCGCTATTTCGCGGCCGTCTTCGATATGTCGTGCCGGATGGCCAGGGGGCGGCTTGATTTCGTGCTGCCGGACGGCCGCCGGTTTCGCGCCGAGGGTGCCGCGCCGGGGCCGGTGGCCGAACTGCAGGTGATCAATCCCGACATCTTCGCCCGGCTGATCCGCGAGGGCGATCTGGGCTTTTGCGAGGCTTATGTCGAGGGCTGGTGGGACACGCCGGACCTGCAGGCCTTCATGGACCTCGTGCACGCCGACAACGACGAGCTGTATGACGGCTTCCCGGGCATGGGGCTGGTGCGCGCGTTCGAGCGGATGCGGTTCTGGATGATGTCGAACTCGAAGCGCCAGGCAAGGAAGAACATCCACGCCCATTACGACCTGGGCAACCATTTCTACGGGCTGTGGCTGGACGAGACGATGACCTATTCCTCGGCCAAGTTCGCCACCGGGCAGGAAAGCCTGGAGGCGGCGCAAATCGCGAAATACGCCCACCTGGTCGACGAGATGGGCGCGCGGCCGGGCGACCACGTGCTGGAGATCGGCTGCGGCTGGGGCGGGTTCGCGGAATACGCCGCGCGCGAGCGGGGTCTGCGCGTGACCGGGCTGACCATCAGCCAGGCACAGCACGATTACGCGGTCGACCGCATCGCGCGGGCGGGGCTGTCGGACCGGGTCACGATCAAGCTGCAGGACTACCGCGACGAGCGCGGGCGCTATGACGGGGTGGCCAGCATCGAGATGTTCGAGGCGGTGGGCGAGAAATACTGGCCGGTCTACTTCGACACTCTGCGCGGCCGGCTGAACCCGGGCCGCAACGCCACGCTGCAGATCATCACGGTGCAGGAGAAGCGCTGGGAGGTGTATCGCAAGGGCGTCGATTTCATCCAGAAATACATTTTCCCGGGCGGCATGCTGCCCAGCCGCAGCGCGCTTTTGGCCGAGGTCGAGCGCGCCGGGCTGTCGCTGGCGCGATCGGTGGAGTTCGGCGAGAGCTACAGCCAGACGCTGCGGCGCTGGCACGAGACGTTCAACGCCCAATGGGAGGAGATTTCGCAACTCGGATTCGACGATCGGTTCCGCAAGATGTGGAATTTCTACCTGACCTCTTGCGCCGCGACGTTCCAGAGCGGTAACTGTGACGTAACCCAGATCACTGTGACCAATCCGGCCTGACATCGCATGCCCACAGCCGCCAAGCTCGTTGCCGCCATCCTGACCGCGGTGCTTGGCTATTACGTGGCCGACGTGATCGTGCCGCATCTGCCAGAGCAGGACCGCGACAACTACATGCGCGAGACCTCGGCCTTCGTGGGATTGCTGGTGGGTTGGCGATTCCTGGGCTGGCGGGTGGGCGGCGGCTTTCGGGCGGCGGTCGGACTGGGGTTGTCGACCGCCTTGGTGCTGTTCGTGGCGGGGATGGTGACCTTCGCATTCTACGAGATGATCATCCGGGCGCTGCGCAAATCCTACAAGGGCCCGTTCGAGGCGCTGGAAGGGATGATGAAAATCGGGATAGAGAATCTCGAATACGTCCAGCATCCCGACGTGATCGCGTCGCTGGTGGTGGGCGGTATCATCGTCGGGCTTGTGACCGAGATCGCGGCGCGCCGCTGGAGCTGAGCGCCCGGTGGACAGCCTCTTCTTCTATGGCAGCCTGCGGCACAAACCGCTGCTGGACCTGGTCCTGGGCGAGGCGCGGGAGGTGCAGGTCACGCCGGCGAGGTTGCCTGGGCACGCGGTTTACCGGGTACGGGGCGAGCCATTCCCGCTGATCGTCGAGGAGCCCGGGGCGGTTGCGCAGGGCGTGCATGTCAGCGGCCTGGGCGAGACCGGTATCGCGCGACTGGATTTCTACGAGGGCGGTTTCGGCTTTGCGCTGCGCCCTGTGACGGTGCAGACCGCCGAGGGTCCGCGCGGGGCGATGGTCTATTTCCCCGACGCGGGCCGCTGGCCCGTGGCCGAGCTTTGGTCGCTGGACGAGTGGGAGCGGGACTGGGCGGCCCTGAGCCTGCGCGCGGCGGCCGAGGCGATGGAGCAGTTCGGCCGGATCGAGCCGGAGGAGCTGGCGCGCTGGCTGCCGCAGATGCGGGTGCGCGCGGCCTCGTGGCTGCGGGCGCGGCGCGAGGTGACGCCGATGCGGATCCGGCACGGGCTTGGCGAGGCGGACGTGGAGTTGACGGCGCGGGCGCGGCCTTACGCGAAATTCTTCGGACTGGAGGAACAGAAGCTGCGGTTCCGCCGGTTCGACGGCGCGATGAGCGAGACCGTGGCGCGCGCGGCGCTGGTTTCCGGCGATGCGGTGACCGTGCTGCCTTACGATCCGGTTCGCGACCGGGTCCTGCTGATCGAGCAGTTCCGGTTCGGCCCCTGGGTGCGCGGCGACCGGCACCCCTGGTGCCTGGAGCCGATCGCCGGGCGGGTCGATCCCGGCGAAACGCCCGAGGCCTGCGCCGCGCGCGAGGCCGAAGAGGAGGCGTCGATCAGCTTCCGCCGGCTGGAGCGCATCGCGGCCTATTACCCGACCACCGGCGCGATGACGGAATACATCATCTCGTTTATCGGCATCGCCGACCTGCCGGACTCGGCCGGTGGCCTCAGCGGCGCGGCGGCGGAGCATGAGGACATCCGCAGCCTGGTGCTGCCCTGGGAAGAGTTCGAGGCGTTCCTGCAGGGGCCGGAGGCCGAGAACGGCCCCTTGATCCTGTCGGGTCTTTGGCTGGCGGCGCACCGGGCGCTGCTGCGCGGGGATGCTTGAGTTCCCGCAGGGCGCGGCCTACACAGCGCAGGGACGCCGGACTGCCGAGGGGGACACGTGATGCGGATTTACAAGGACCTGCCCGACGCGGTGGGCAAGACCCCCCTGATCCGGCTGAAAGCGGCCTCGGAGGCGACCGGCTGCGACATCTACGGCAAGGCGGAGTTCATGAATCCCGGCCAGTCGGTCAAGGACCGCGCGGCGCTCTACATCATCAAGGACGCGGTGGCCAAGGGGCAGCTGAAGCAGGGTGGCACGGTGGTCGAGGGAACGGCCGGCAATACCGGCATCGGGCTGGCGCTGGTCGGCGCGGCGATGGGATTCAAGACGGTGATTGTGATCCCCGAGACCCAGAGCCAGGAAAAGAAGGACATGATCCGGCTGGCAGGCGCCGAGCTGGTGCAGGTGCCGGCGGTGCCCTACAAGAACCCGAACAATTACGTGAAGTATTCCGGGCGCTTGGCGGCGAAACTGGCCGAGACTGAACCGGGCGGCGCGATCTGGGCGAACCAGTTCGACAACGTCGCCAACCGGCAGGCCCATGTCGAGACGACGGGCCCGGAAATCTGGGAACAGCTCGGCGGCCGCGTCGACGGGTTCGTCAGCGCGATCGGGTCCGGCGGGACTTTGGCGGGCGTGGCCGAGGTGCTGCAGCCCAAGGGCGTGAAATGCGCGCTGGCCGATCCCGAGGGCGCGGGAATGTTCAAGATCTACACCGGAAAGGAGAACCCCGGCGACTCGATCACCGAGGGCATCGGGCAGGGCAGGGTGACGGCGAACCTGGAAGGCTTCACTCCGGATTTCGCCTACCGCGTGCCGGACGCCGAGGCGGTGCAGATCGTCTTTGACCTGTTGCGCGAGGAGGGCTTGTGCATGGGCGGCTCGACCGGCGTGAACATCGCCGGAGCGATCCGGCTGGCGCGCGATCTGGGGCCGGGCAAGACGATCGTGACGATCCTCTGCGATTTCGGCTCGCGCTATCAGTCGAAGCTCTACAATCCGGCCTTCCTGCGCGAAAAGGGTCTGCCGGTGCCGGACTGGCTGGACGCGGAGGACCGCATTCTCCCGACGGTGTTCGAGGACTGATGCGCCCGCTTTTTTCCCGTGTCCTCGCCCTGATCCTGCTGGGGCTGCTGGCGGTTTCCGCCGGGCCGGGCGTGTGGCCCGCGCCGGCCCGGGCGCAGGAGGCCGCAGCGGCAGTCGACTACGAGACCTGGAGCGGCGTCGCGGAGCGGGCCGAGGAGGCCGCGGCGGCGGGCGAGGCCTCGGACGCGGCGTTTCAGGCGCTGCGCGCCGAGATCGTGGAATGGCGCGAGCGGTTCCTGGCGGGGCAATCGGCCAATGCCGCCCGCATCCGCACGCTGACAGCCCAGGTCGAGGCGCTTGGCCCGGCCCCGGCTGAGGGCGAGACCGAGGCGGAGGATGTCGCGCGGCGCCGGACAGAATTGAACCAGCAGTTGAGCGAGGCGCGGGCACCGGTGCGGCGCGCCGAAGAGGCGTTCAGCCGGGCCGACGCGCTGGTCGCGGAAATCGACCGCATCCTGCGCGAGCGGCAGACGAGCGCGCTGTTGCAGCTGGGCCCGACGCCGATCAATCCGGCGCTGTGGCCCGAGGCGGCGCGCGAGCTTTCGACCAGCCTGACCGGCATCGTCGAAGAGGTTCGCACGGCGTGGAACTCTCCCACCGCCCGGCAGGATCTGCAAAGCGACGCGCCGCTGGTGTTGCTTTATCTCGGCATCGCGGCCCTGCTTCTGGCGCGCGGGCGGACGGTGATGGAAGCCATGACCGGGCGCGTGCTGGAGCGGTTCAAGGGCCGCGGCCGCGCGGTCGCCGGGCTGGCGGCCTCGCTGGGTCAGATCATCGTTCCGGCGCTTGGCATCGCTCTGTTGGTCGAGGCGCTGCAATCGACCGGCCTTCTGGGCCCGCGCGGGCAGGCGGTGACCGATGCGCTTCCGGTCTTCGGCCTGATCCTGTTCGGCAGCCGCTGGCTGATGCTGCGGCTGTTCCCCAAGCGCAGCGACGTCACCCAGTTGATGCCGACCGGCGCCGAGGATGCGCGCTACATGCGGTATTACGGGACCTCGGCGGGTGTGCTGCTGGGGCTGAAGGTCCTGCTCGACAGCCTGGTGGAGCAGGAAGGCTATTCCGAGCCGGTGCAGGCGGTTCTGTATTTCCCGCTGCTGGCGCTGCTGGGGTTCATCCTGTTCCGCATGGGCCGCAAGCTGACCCGTTCGGCACGGGCGGCACGCGCGGAGATGGAGGAGGGCGAACCCACCTTCGCCATGCGCAACCTTGCGCTGGTGGGACAGCTTATCGTCGTCCTGGCCGTGGCGGGCACCTTGCTGGCCGCGGTCGGCTATCTCAATGCCGGCACCTTCCTGGTCTTTCCGACCGCCTTCACGCTGATCCTGATGGGCCTGCTGCTGGTGCTCAACGACCTGATCCGCGAAGTCTATGCGCTGGTCGCACGCACCGAGGTCGAGCAGGCGCGCGAGGCGCTGATGCCGACGCTGCTGGGGCTGGCCATAGCGCTGGCCTCGCTGCCGCTCTTCGCGCTTATCTGGGGGGCGCGGGTGTCGGACCTGACCGAGCTGTGGGCCACCTTTCAGGCCGGGTTCAACATCGGCGGCACCCAGATATCGCCGTCGAATTTCCTGACCTTCGTCGTCGTCTTCGTGGTCCTGTTTGCCGCGACCCGGCTGATCCAGAGCGCGTTGCGCACCAGCGTCCTGCCGAAAACCAAGATCGATCCCGGCGGGCAGAACGCGATCATCTCGGGGCTGGGCTATGTCGGGATCTTCCTGGCCGCCGTGGTGGCGATCACCACCGCGGGCATCGACCTGTCCTCGCTGGCCATCGTCGCCGGCGCGCTGTCGATCGGCATCGGTTTCGGCCTGCAGAACATCGTGTCGAACTTCGTCTCGGGCATCATCCTGCTGATCGAGCGCCCGATCAGCCAGGGCGACTGGATCGAGGTCGGCGGCAATACCGGCATCGTCAAGGACATCTCGGTCCGATCGACCCGGATCGAGACCTTCGACCGGATCGACATCATCGTGCCGAACGCCGATTTCGTCAGCGGCGCGGTGAAGAACTGGACCCGTGGCAACGTGATCGGCCGGGTGATCGTGCCGGTGGGCGTGGCCTACGGCACCGACACGCGCAAGGTCGAGGCGATCCTGAAGGAGATCGCGATGGAGCATCCGCTGGTCACGGTGGATCCGCCGCCGGGCGTGGATTTCCTGGAATTCGGCGCGGATTCGCTGAATTTCCGGATCCGCGCGGTGATCCGCGACGTGAATTACTCGGTCCCGGTCAAGTCGGAACTGAACCACCGGATCGCCGAACGGTTCGCCGAGGAAGGCATCGAAATCCCGTTCGCGCAGCGCGACATCTGGCTGCGCAATCCAGAGGCGCTGACCGGGCGGGCGCCGACCGGGCCGGGCGAGGCCGACCCCGGCGCGGCAGGGCAGGAAGAGGATGCCCCGGAGGAGGAAAGCCGGTGAGCGAACCGCTGTTCCGCGATGACGCCTATCTGCGCGAGGCCCCTGGCACCGTGGTGCGGTTGACCGACGAGGGCGGCGTGGTGCTGGACCGGTCGGTCTTCTACCCGCAGGGCGGCGGCCAGCCGGGCGATAGCGGCGCGATTGCCTGGGACGGCGCAGAAGCCGATATCGGCAACGCCGTGAAGGGCGAGGGCGACGAGATCGTGCTGCTGCCGACAGACGG
>JAHELH010000136.1 GCA_024644285.1 Paracoccaceae bacterium
GGCGCAGGTGCGCTTCGAGGACGGCCAGGTCCATGTCGGCGGCGAAACGATGAGCTTCGCCGACGCCGCGGCGCGGGCCTATGCCGGCCGCGTCAGCCTGTCGGCCACCGGCTTTTACGCCACGCCCAATGTCCGCTGGGACCGGATCAAGGGCGAGGGCCGGCCGTTCTTCTACTTCGCCTACGGTGCCGCCGTGACCGAGGTGGTGCTCGACACCCTGACCGGCGAGAATCGCATCCTGCGCTGCGACATCCTGCACGATGCCGGCGCCTCGCTGAACCCGGCCATCGACCTCGGCCAGATCGAAGGCGGCTATGTCCAGGGCGCGGGCTGGCTGACGATGGAAGAACTGGTCTGGGACGAGAAGGGCCGGCTGCGCACGCACGCGCCTTCGACCTACAAGATCCCCGCCTGTTCCGACCGGCCGGCCATCTTCAACGTGACGCTCTGGGACAAGGGCCGGAACCGCGAGGACACGATCTACCGCTCCAAGGCGGTGGGCGAGCCGCCCTTCATGCTGGGGATTTCGGCCTTCCTCGCATTGTCCGATGCCGTGGCGGCCTGCGGCGGCGCCTACCCGTCGCTGGACGCCCCGGCGACACCGGAGCGATTGCTGGATGCGATCAACCGGGTGAGGGAGGCGGGCCAATGATCGACCTGTCGAAACTGGGCGACGCGATCCAGGCGCAGGGCCGCGTGGCGCGGATCGTGATCGCCGGTCACAAGGGGTCGACCCCGCGGGAAACCGGTGCCGCAATGCTGGTCTGGGATGACGGGCAGGACGGCACGATCGGCGGCGGTCGGCTGGAATGGGAAGCGACACAGCGCGCCCGCACGATGCTGGCCGAAGGCCCCGACACAGGCGTGCGCCGCCAGCCGCTGGGACCCGCGCTGGGTCAGTGCTGCGGCGGGTCCGTCACGCTGGTGACCGAGCTGTGGGACGCGGCGCGCTACCGGTCGCAATTCGACGAAGGCACTACCGAATTCGCGGGCCTCTACGTTCGCCGGGTCGAGGGCGATGCCCCGCTGCCGGTACGGCTGCGCCGCCGGCTGATGACCGCCGCACGGCAATCGCAGAAGGTCGCGACGCAGTTGACCGATGGCTGGCTGATCGAGCAGGTCTGGATAGACCCGCTGCCGGTCTACATTTACGGGGCCGGTCACGTGGGGCACGCTCTGGCAACCGTGCTGGCGCCGCTGCCGCGCTTCGAGGTCCACGTCGTCGACGTTCGCGAAATGCTGTTCGCCGGTCTCCCGGACAATGTGCGGCGGCACCACGACCGGCCGCCGCACGAAATCATGGCAGAGGCGTCGGCCGATGCCGCACATTTCATCATGACGCCGGATCACGAATACGATCTGGAACTGTGCCACCGGGTTCTCGGCAGGGATTTCGGCTATGCCGGGCTGATCGGCTCGGCCACCAAGTGGGCGCGGTTCCGCAAGCGGCTGCAGGCGCTTGGCCATGGCGTGACGCGGATCGACCGGATCGAATGCCCGATCGGGGATCCGGCGCTGGGCAAGCACCCGCACGCGATCGCCGTCGGGGTGGTGGCGCGCCTTCTGGCGCGGGGCACTGAACGCAACAACGTCGGGGAGGACGTTCAATGGGCGACTCGCTCTTAACCGTCGAAGGCCTGCGCAAGGCCTATCCCGGCGTCGTGGCGAACGACGACGTCTCTTTCAGCGTGAAGCCGGGCGAGGTGCATGCGCTGCTGGGAGAGAACGGCGCCGGCAAGTCGACGCTGGTCAAGATGATCTACGGGCTGGTGCGGCCCGATGCCGGGCGGATGACCTTCGAAGGCGTCCCCTACGAGCCATCGAGCCCGCACGAGGCGCGGGGCACCGGCGTGGCGATGGTGTTCCAGCATTTCAGCCTGTTCGAGGCGCTGAACGTGGCCGAGAACGTGGCGCTGGGCATGGAAAACCCGCCCAAACAGCGGCAGTTGTCGCGGCAGATCCGAGAGGTTTCCGAGACCTATGGCCTGCCGCTCGACCCCGACCGGCTGGTGGGCGATCTGTCGGCGGGCGAACGCCAGCGGGTCGAGATCATCCGATGCCTGCTGCAGGATCCGAAGCTTCTGATCATGGACGAGCCGACCAGCGTGCTGACCCCGCAAGAGGTCGAGATCCTGTTTGAGACGCTGAACAAGCTGCGCGCCGAAGGCACCGCGCTGCTCTATATCAGTCACAAGCTGGAAGAGATCCGCGCGCTTTGCGACAGCGCCACGATCCTGCGGCTGGGCAAGGTGGTAGGGACCTGTGACCCCCGGGCCAGTTCGGCCCGGCAGATGGCCGAGATGATGGTGGGGCAAGAGCTTCACACGCCCTCGCGCGAGATGAAGGAACCCGGCGAGATCGTGCTGGACCTGGCGGCGCTGTCGGTGAAATCCGCGAACCCGTTCGGCACTTCGCTGAAAAACGTCACGCTGCAGGTGCGCGCGGGCGAGGTGCTGGGCATCGGCGGCGTCGCCGGCAACGGTCAGGACGAGCTTTTGGCCGCCCTGTCGGGCGAAACGCCGGCCCCGTCCGACGCGGTCAAACTGAACGGGCAGGAGATCGGCCATCTCGGCCCCAATGCCCGCCGCGCGCTGGGGCTTCTGGCGGCGCCCGAGGAGCGCCTGGGCCATGCCGCCGCGCCGGACATGAGCCTGACCGAGAACGCCCTTCTGACCGGCGCGATCAGGGAAGATATGGTGTCGAACGGGTTTCTGAACTGGGGCAAGGCGCGCAGCTTCGCCGAGAGCATCATCAGGGAGTTCGACGTTCGCACGCCGGGACCGGGCAACGCCGCCCGCGCGCTGTCGGGCGGCAACCTGCAGAAATTCGTCATCGGCCGCGAAATCCTGCAGCGCCCGGTGGCGCTGGTGGTGAACCAGCCGACCTGGGGCGTCGATGCCAGCGCCGCGGCGCAGATCCGGCAGGCGCTGCTGGATCTCGCAGCGGCGGGATGCGCGGTGATCTGCATCAGCCAAGACCTTGACGAACTGATGGAGATCTCCGACCGGTTCGCCGCGCTGAACGAGGGTCGGCTGAGCGCGCCAAAGCCCGCCAAGGGCCTGACGGTGGACGAGATCGGCCTGATGATGGGCGGGGCGCATGACCTGGAGGTGGCGCATGTCTGACGCGTCGCACCAGGGATTTCAGGCCTCCCGCGGAGGTATTTTGAAGCCAAAGATGAAGCCCTGCGGGGCGGGGGGACATCAATGATCCGGCTGGAAAAAAGGCCGCAGCCGTCGCAGTTCTGGACGGCGTTCACGCCGGTGCTGGCGGTGATGCTGACGATGGTGGCAGGCGGCATCCTGTTCGCCATTCTTGGCAAGGACCCGTTCGTCGCGATCAAGACGATCTTCTGGGATCCGATCTTGGGCGATTTCGCCTTCTATTACCGCAGCCAGCTGCTGGTGAAAGGCGCGCCGCTGATCCTGATCGCGATCGGTCTTTCGCTCGGGTTCCGCGCCGGCATCTGGAACATCGGCGCCGAAGGGCAGTACATCATCGGCGCGATCTGCGGCGCGGCGGTGGGGCTGGCCTTCTACCCGATGGAGGCGCGCTGGCTGATCTTCCCGCTGATGATCCTGGCCGGGGCGCTCGGCGGATTTCTCTGGGCGATGATCCCGGCGATCCTGAAGACGCGGTTCAACACCAACGAGATCCTCGTCTCGCTGCTGCTGGTCTATGTGGCCGAGCAGATCCTCGCCTCGATGGCGCTGGGTCCGTTGCGCAACCCCGAAGGCTCGGGCTTTCCCGGCAGCCGAAACCTGCGGCAATACGAGGCGGCGTCGAACCAGGAACTAATCGCCAATTCCGGCGTGCACTGGGGCGTGATCGCGGCCTTCATCGCGGTGATCCTGGCCTATGTCCTCTTGAACCGGCACATGCTGGGCTTCCAGATCCGGCTGACCGGGCAAAGCCCGCGCGCGGCGCGCTTCGCGGGCGTGCGGCCGAACCTGCTGGTGGTCTTCTGTCTCGGCGCCTCCGGAGCGCTGGCGGGGCTTGCGGGTATGTTCGAGGTCGCCGGCCCCGCGGGCCAGATCAGCATCGACTTCAACGTGGGCTACGGCTTTACCGCGATCATCGTGGCCTTTCTGGGCCGCCTGCACCCGGTCGGCATCCTGCTGGCGGGGCTTCTGATGGCGCTCACCTATATCGGCGGCGAGGCGGCGCAAGCGACGCTGGGCCTGCCGGCAGCGGCGATCCAGGCGTTCCAGGGAATGCTGCTGTTCTTCCTGCTCGCGGTCGACGTCCTGTCGAACTACCGCGTGCGCATCGGCACCACGGAGGCCGCGTGATGGATCTGTCCTCGATCAACCCGCTCGTCCTGATCGCCAGCCTGATGGTGGCGTCAACGCCGATCCTGCTGGCCGCCATCGGCGAACTGGTGGTGGAGAAGAGCGGCGTGCTGAACCTCGGCGTCGAGGGGATGATGATCGTCGGCGCGATCTGCGGCTTTGCCGTCGCGGTCGAAAGCGGCTCTCCGGCGCTGGGCTTCATCGGCGCGGCATTGGGCGGCGCGGCGCTGTCGATGCTGTTCGGGATACTGACGCAGTATTTCCTGTCGAACCAGGTCGCCACTGGCCTGGCGCTGACGCTGTTCGGCCTCGGGCTGTCGGCGCTGATCGGCCAAGGCTATATCGGCATCAAGCCGCCCGCCACCGGCGACGTAAATTTCGGGCCGCTGGCCGATCTGCCGGTCCTCGGCACGATTCTCTTCCGTCACGACCTGATGGTCTATATCTCGCTGGGGCTGATCGCGGGCGTCTGGGCGTTCCTGAAATACTCCCGGGCCGGACTGATCCTGCGCGCCGTCGGCGAAAGCCACGATGCCGCGCACGCGCTGGGCTACAACGTACGCACCGTGCGGCTCATGGCCATCGGCTTCGGCGGTGCCTGCGCGGGGCTGGGCGGGGCATATCTGTCGCTGATCCGCGTGCCGCAATGGACCGAGGGCATGACGGCGGGCGCGGGCTGGATCGCGCTGGCCATAGTCGTGTTTGCCAGCTGGCGTCCGTGGCGCGTTCTCGTGGGCGCCTATTTGTTCGGCGGCGTCACGGTGCTGCAGCTCAATCTGCAAGCCGCCGGGCTCGACGTGCCGGTGCAGTACTTGTCGATGAGCCCGTATATCATCACTATCCTCGTGTTGGTCATCATCTCGTCCAACCGGGGCCGGGCCTCGCTGGCCGCGCCGGCAGCACTTGGACGCGTCTTTCACGCCTCGTCCTAGAGGCATACATCAAGGGCGAACCCGAAAGGTTCGCAGAACAACAGGGAGTACACGCATGAATCGCAGAACACTGCTTGCCGGGGCCGCGCTTGCGTTGGCGATGGGCGGGACGGCCTTCGCCGGCAGCCACGGTCCGACCAAGGCATGCTTCGTCTATGTCGGCCCGATCGGCGACGGCGGCTGGACCTATCAGCACCACCAGGGCGCTCTGGCGGTGAAAGAGGAATTCGGCGACAAGGTCGAGATCGCCTGGCAGGAATCGGTGCCAGAGGGCGCGGACTCCGAGCGCGTGCTGACGCAGTTCGCGCTGTCGGGCTGCAACATCATCTTCACCACCTCGTTCGGCTACATGGACCCGACGAACACCGTCGCGGCCAAGTTCCCGGACGTGAAGTTCGAGCATGCCACGGGCTACAAGCGCGAGCATCCCAACGTCTCGACCTATGACGCGCGGTTCTACGAAGGCCGCGCCGTGATCGGCACCATTGCCGGGCACATGACCAAGACCAACAAGATCGGCTACATCGCCTCTTTCCCGATCCCCGAGGTCATCCAGGGCATCAACAGCTATTACCACCACGCCAAGAAGGTGAACCCGGATGTCGAGCTGGTCGTCACCTGGGTCTCGACCTGGTTCGACCCGGCGAAAGAGGCCGACGCAGCGCGCGCGATGATCGACCAGGGCGTCGACGTGATCACCGCGCATACCGATTCGACCGCGCCCCTGGCCGAGGCGGCCAAGGAAAACGGCGCGGTGGTCGGCTTTGGCCAGGCCTCGGACATGGCGGCGTTCAAGCCCAGCCCGCGTGTCGCCTCGATCATCGACAATTGGGCGCCCTATTACGTGAAACGCGTCGGACAGGTCATGGATGGCACGTACGAGCAGGTCGCCTCCTGGGCCGGCATGCCCGAGGGCGAGGTGGTGATCGGCGAGATCACCGAGGCGGTTCCGCCAGAGGTCAAGGCCGAGGCCGAGGCGATGATCGCGGCGATGACGGCGGGCGAGTACCATCCGTTCACCGGGCCGATCAACAAGCAGGACGGCACGCCCTGGCTCGCCGAAGGCGAAGTCGCCGATGACGGGACGCTCGCCGGGATGAACTTCTACATCGAGGGGATCTCGGGCAGCGTCCCGCAATAGGCCGCCTGCCCGGCAATCGAGAGGGGCCCGCCGCGATCCGGCGGGCCCACTCGCCAAGGGGAACGCAAACCTCTCCTATCCGCTTCCCATCCGCGCTGGCCTGTGACACCGTCGGCGGATGCGACCCGATCTGACCACGTCCGATAACACACCGATCTCGCGCTTTTGCTTCGGCACGATGCAGTTCGGCGGCAAGGCCGACGAGGCCGAGAGCCGCGCCATGTTCGACGCCTGCCGCGCGGCGGGCCTCAATTTCTTCGACACCGCCTACGGTTATACCGACGGTACGTCCGAAACCCTGCTCGGCCGCTTCGCCGCGCCCGAGCGCGAGAAGCTTTTCATTGCGACGAAATGTGCCCATCCGGGCGACAGCAAGCCGGCGACGATCACCGCGCAGTTCGA
>JAHELH010000137.1 GCA_024644285.1 Paracoccaceae bacterium
CGCTGGGCTACGACATCGACGGCGTCGTCTACAAGGTGAACGATCTGGCGCTGCAGCGCCGCCTTGGCTTCCGCTCCACGACCCCACGCTGGGCCATCGCCCACAAGTTTCCCGCCGAACTGGCCTGTACCCGGCTGGAGAAGATCGAGATCCAGGTCGGCCGCACCGGGGCGCTGTCGCCGGTCGCGCGATTGACGCCCGTGACCGTGGGCGGCGTCGTCGTCTCGAACGCGACATTGCACAACGAGGACTACATCGCCGGACGTGACGCTTCCGGCAAGCCGATCCGCGGCGGCAAGGACATCCGCGAGGGCGACTGGGTGCAGGTCTACCGCGCCGGCGACGTGATCCCGAAAGTGGCCGATGTCGATCTCGCCAAGCGGGCCAAGGGCGCGAAACCCTATGCCTTTCCGCAGACCTGCCCGATCTGCAAATCGGACGCGGTGCGGGATGAGGGCGACGCCGTGCGCCGCTGCACCGGGGGGATGATCTGCCCCGCGCAAGCCGTGGAAAAGCTAAAGCATTTCGTCAGCCGCGCCGCTTTCGACATCGAGGGGCTGGGCGCCAAACAGGTCGAACAGTTCTACACTGACGGCTGGATCAAGGAACCCGCCGACATATTCACGCTGCAGGACCGCTACGGACGCGGCCTCACGCAACTCAAGAACCGCGAGGGCTGGGGCGAAAAGAGCGCGAAGAACCTCTTCGACGCTATTGAAGACAAACGGAAAATACCGCTTGATCGACTGATTTTCGCGCTCGGCATCCGGCATGTCGGCGAGACCGGCGCACGTCTTCTGGCCAACCACTATGTCAGCTGGTCGAAATTCGAGGCGGCCATGACCCGGGCGCGTGTTGGCGAGGGCGAGGATTGGCAGGAGTTGACCGCCCTCGACGGGGTCGGTCACGTCATGGCGGCCTCGGTCGTCACGGCTTTGCAGCAGGACGCCGAGCGCGCCTCGATCGACCGGCTGGTGGCGCAGCTCGACGTGCAGGATGCCGCGCCCCGCGGCACGGTCGACAGCCCGGTCGCGGGCAAGACCGTGGTGTTCACCGGCACGCTCGAGCGGATGACGCGCGCCGAGGCCAAGGCTCGGGCCGAGGCGCTGGGCGCGAAGGTGTCCGGCAGCGTGAGCGCCAGGACCGACCTGGTGGTCGCCGGCCCGGGAGCTGGGTCAAAGGCGAAAAAGGCGGCCGAGCTCGGCATCGAGACGCTGGACGAGGACGGCTGGCTCGCCCTGATCGGCGACATATGAGCGGGCGGCCCGAGATCCTGTTTCCGCTCTTTGCCGGGCTCGACACGCTGGCGGGCGTCGGTCCCAAGATCGCCAAGACCTTTGCGCAGATGAACGTGGAGAAGCCGCGCGACCTGTTGTTCACGTTGCCCTATTCCGGGATCGACCGCCGTCGCCGCGCGTCGATACTGGGTGCGGACTTCCCCCAGGTGCTGACGGTCTCGGTGGAGATCGGCCGCCACCTGCGCCCGGCCCGCAAAGGCCGGCCCTACCGGGTCGAGGTGCGCGATGCGCAGACGACGTTTCAGCTGGTCTTTTTCCAGGCGCGCGAGGATTGGCTGCAGAAACAGCTGCCCACCGGGCAGCGCCGGGTGGTCTCCGGCAAGGTTGAGGTGTTCGACGGCATCGGCCAGATGGTGCATCCCGACCATATCCTGCGCGAGGACGAGGCCGACGATATCCCGCTGTTCGAGCCGGTCTATCCGCTGACCGCGGGCCTGACCCAGCGCGTCGTTGCGAAAGCTGCGGCCACGGCGCTGGAACTGGCGCCGGAGCTTGACGACTGGATCGACCCGGGCCTGCGGGCGCGCGAGGGCTGGCCGCGCTGGAAGCCGGCGCTGGAGACGGCGCACCATCCGCTCGGCCCCGACGAGCTTAGCCCGACGGCGGTCGCCCGCCAGCGTCTGGCCTATGACGAGTTGATGGCGCATCAGCTGACTCTGGCGCTGGCGCGGCAGGCGGTGCGCCGCGGCAAAGGCATCCCCACCGTCGGGACCGGCGCATTACAGCGCAAGGTGCTGGCGTCGTTGCCCTATACGCCGACCGGCGCGCAGGACCGCGCACTCGCCGAGATCGCCAGCGACATGGCCCAGCCGGTCCGCATGAATCGCCTGCTGCAGGGCGACGTCGGTGCCGGCAAGACGCTGGTGGCGCTGATGGCGCTGTTGATCGCGGTCGAGGCAGGCGGGCAGGGCGTGATGATGGCGCCGACCGAGATCCTGGCACGGCAGCACCTGGAGGGCCTGCGCCCCTTGGCGGAGGCCGCCGGGGTGCGGCTGGAGATCCTGACCGGTCGCGACAAGGGTGCCGATCGGGCGGAGAAGCTTGGCGCTTTGTTGTCCGGCGAGATCGGCATTCTCGTGGGCACCCATGCGGTCTTTCAGCGGGACGTTGCGTTCAAGGACCTGCGGCTGGCGGTCGTCGACGAACAGCACCGTTTCGGCGTGGCGCAGCGGATGGAACTGGGCGCCAAGGGCCGCGCCGCCGACATGCTGGTGATGACGGCCACGCCGATCCCGCGCTCGCTCAGCCTGGCGCAGTACGGCGACATGGACGTCTCGGTGCTGGACGAAAAGCCGCCGGGGCGCAAGCCGGTCAAGACCGCGCTGGTCAGCGCCGGGCGCATGGACGAGGTGATCGACCACCTTCGCAGAGCGATCGAGGAGGGCCGGCAGGCCTATTGGGTATGTCCGCTGGTCGAGGAGAGCGAGGTGGTCGACATGACCGCCGCGGAAGAACGGTTCAAGCATTTGCGCGCGGTTCTTGGCGAGGGGCATGTCGGGGTGGTGCACGGCCAGCTGCCGCCGCGCGATAAGGACGAGGCCATGGCCCGGTTCGTGGCCGGCGAGACGCGCGTGCTGGTATCGACCACGGTGATCGAGGTGGGGGTCGACGTGCCGAACGCTTCGATCATGGTGATCGAACGGGCCGAGAGCTTCGGCCTGGCCCAGCTGCACCAGCTGCGCGGCCGGGTCGGGCGCGGCACGGCGGAGTCGACCTGTCTGCTGCTCTACCAGCCGCCATTGAGCGAGGGCGGCCGGCGGCGTCTTGAAGTGCTGCGCGAAACCGAGGACGGGTTCCGGATCGCCGAGGAAGATTTGGCGATGCGCGGCGCCGGCGATCTGATCGGCACGGCGCAGTCAGGCCTGCCGAAATTCCGCATCGCCGATCTGGAACGCCAGGCGGCGCTGATGGCGCTGGCGCAGTCCGACGCCCGAAAATTGCTTGCCGACGATCCGAAGCTGGAAAGCGATCGCGGCGCGGCGGCGCGGGTGTTGCTGTGGCTGATGGAGCAGGACAAGGCGATCCGTCTGATTTCAGTGGGTTAGCATACATCTTATCATTTTGTTCACTTTTGTTCTTCGAAAGTTCTTTACAAACTGGTTCCAATTTGAGAACAAAGAGGCAACACAAGGAACGAAAGATTTTCGCATGATCACCGAACTCAAGTCCATCGTCACCCGGTCCGCGGACCATCTGCTGGAGGATCTGGCCGGCGCGGCCGCGCTGATCCTGATGCTTATGGCCGGCCTCTATCTGCTGCCGGGTCTGATCTGATCTGCCTGCGTTCTGTTTCCATCGGCCAGCCACGCGCCTCTGTCCCCTACGTTCGGCGCGTCCAGGCGGGCACTGCCTGTCCGGCCTGAAACGGGTTCCTCACGCCCGGCTGGCCTGTCCCGACGAACAGACGCCACTTGCCGCCGCCTCCCTGTCCCGGAGGCGGCGGTTTTTTCCTTTGGACGGCGATATCGATCCGCAAGGCCGGCTGATCACGCGCAGGCGGCTTTTTCGGCCTCGGCCATGGCTTCGCTGGCGGCATCGAGCGTCAGCATGATCGAGGCGTGGCGGTTCTTGTAGTCGCGGGCGGGCATCAGCACCTCGAGCCCGTCGAACGGAGCCACGGGGGCGGGGCCGCCGGATTTAAGCATCGCGCGCAGCTGGTCGCGGGCGGTTTCGACCTCGGCGCGGGTGCGGCCGATGATGTTGGAGCCCACCACCGAGGCCGCCGCCTGGCCCAGGGCGCAGGCCTTGACGTCCTGGCCGTATTCGATGACGCGGCCGTTCTCGACCGTCAGGTCGACGGTGACGGTGGAGCCGCAAAGCGGAGAGCGCTTCTTGACGCTGGCCTGCGGGTTCTCGAGCCGCTCGGTCAGCGGGATCGCCGCGGCGAGTTCCAGAATGCGCCCGGAATAGAGCTTGATCAGGTCGGCGTCGGTGCTCATGGCTTTTCTCGGCAGGCTGTCCCCCGTAGATAGGGCGCGACGGCGGATTTGGAAAGGATGACCCATGGCTTTCGATCCCGCAAGCCTGTCCTACGACGCGCGGGGGCTGGTGCCCTGTATCGCCCAGGAGGAGGCGACGGGGCAGGTGCTGATGCTGGCCTGGATGAACGAGGGCGCTGTGGCGCGGACGCTGGCGACCGGGCGGGTGACCTATTGGTCGCGGTCGCGGGGCGAATTCTGGGTCAAGGGCGAGACCTCGGGGCATGTTCAGGAGCTGGTCGAGCTGCGGGTCGATTGCGACCGGGATTGCCTGCTGGCGGTGGTGCGGCAGACTGGGCCGGCCTGCCATACGAACCGGAAAAGTTGCTTTTACACGGCGGTCCGAGAGGGCGAGGAAGTGGAGCTGATGGCGCCGGTGTCCTAACGGGGACATGGGGTCAAGTCATTGGCACAAAAGACGTTAGCGCTAAACCGAATCACTCAGAACCCGACCATGGCGCGGACCTGCGCGGGGCTGCGGCCCTCGTCGCGGTAGGTGCGGATCGCGCGGGCGTCGTCGCGCTTGGCGAGCCGCTTGCCGGTCTCGTCGCGGATCAGGTCGTGGTGGTGGAAGGCGGGATGCGGCAAGCCGAGCAGGGCCTGCAATAGGACGTGGATCCGCGTGGCGTCGAAGATGTCGGCGCCGCGCACCACCTCGGTGATGCCCTGCGCAGCATCGTCGACGACCACCGAGAGGTGATAGGAGGTGCCCATGTCGCGGCGGGCCAGGACCACGTCGCCGACGCCCGCGACGAGTTCGCTGCCGTCGAGCGCGTGGCATCCGGGATGTAGCGGGCCGGTTTCGTTGAAGCCGGGTAGGGCGCCCAGGGACGCGACCGCGCGGGCCATGTCGAGCCGCAGGCTGTCGCCGGGCCCGGCCTCGTCCATCGACCTGCCGCGGCAGGTGCCGGGATAGATCAGCCCGTCGGGCCCATGCAACGCCGCGCCTTCCTGCGGCGCGGCCAGGGCGGCGCGGATATCGGCGCGGGAACAGGCGCAGGGATAGAGCAGTCCGCGCGCGGCAAGCCGGTCCAGCGCGGCGCGGTAGGCGGGCAGGCGGTCCGATTGCCGCATCACCGGATCGGACCAGTCGAGTCCGAGCCAGTGCAGATCCTCGAAAATCAGCGCCTCCCATTCCGGGCGCGCGCGGCTTTGGTCGATATCCTCGATACGCAGCAGGAAGGTGCCTGCCTTGTCCTGCGCCCGCCGGAACGCGGTCAGCGCCGAGAAGGCGTGGCCAAGGTGCAGGGGGCCGGTTGGCGATGGTGCGAATCGTGTGACGAATGTCACTTTTTTTCAAGCACGTATATGCGAGACTTCATGTTCAATCCGGGCAGGTGGTCGCCGTATTCCGACACCAGAAGTTTCGCCTGTCCGCCATCCAAGGCTGCCGTCACGCGGGCCTCGTATTCGGGCTCGGCCAGCGTGTGGTCATTGAAGCTGAAGCCGAAGAGGCAGCCGGGACCCAGCGTGTCCATGATCCGGTCGAAGACCGCGATCGGCGCGGCGCCGCTGCCGATGACGCCGATGGCCGCGACGGCGGCGTAATCGCCCGGGGCGAAGGGCAGCGGGCCGTCCGCCTCGATCACGCGCAGATCGCGGTAGATCTCCTTTTCCCGCGCCCTGGCCAGCATTTCGGACGACAGATCGGCGCCGTCGATGGCGGTGAAGCCGGCCTGCACCAGCGCGCCGCCGCTGAGACCGGTGCCGCAGCCGAAATCCAGGATCGGGCGGGACAGGTCGTGGCTTTGCGCCGCCAAGGCGCGCGCCAGCCGCATCGGCGTCGCATAGCCCTGTTCGGCGACGTCGTCCTCGTAGCTGTCGGCCCAGTCGTCGTAGAGCGCGCGGGTCTCGTCCGCGCCCTCCACGCCATAGACCTTGTCGAAGAAGCCCTTGCCGCCCATGGGCCGATTATGGCGGAAGTTCAGGCCGCGTCCAGCGCCGCCTGTGCCAGCCATCCGTGCCAGGCGGCCTTGGCGCGGTCGGTATAGGCCTTGTAGCGCGCAGGCCGGTTTCGGCGGCCGCCCTTCATGTCGACAGGTGGGAACAGGCCGAAATTGACGTTCATCGGCTGGAAGCTCCGCGCCTCGGCGCCGCCGGTGATGTGGTGGATCAGCGCGCCCATCGCGGTCTCGGGCGGCGGCGGGGCAAGGGACCGGCCGAGGATGTCGGCGGCGGCCATGCGGCCCGCCAGCAATCCCATCGCGGCGGATTCGACATAGCCCTCGACCCCGGTGATCTGGCCGGCAAACCGGATATTCGGTTGCGATTTCAGCCGCATCCAGGCGTCAAGCAAGGTGGGCGAGTTGATGAAGGTGTTCCGGTGGATGCCGCCGAGCCGGGCGAATTGCGCCTGCTGCAGCCCCGGGATCATCCGCAGCACCTCTTTCTGCGCGCCGTATTTCATCTTGGTCTGGAAGCCCACGATGTTGAACAGCGTGCCGAGCGCATTGTCGCGACGCA
>JAHELH010000138.1:0-5334 GCA_024644285.1 Paracoccaceae bacterium
CCAGGATCACGTCCAGCGCGGCGTCGGACCTCGGCGCAAAGCGCAAATCGAGGTTGCTGCAGGCATTGCGGGGTCCCGGCCCGTAGATCAACAGCCCCACGCGCCGGAACGGCGCGATCTGCGGCATCGCCCGCCGCACCGCCACCCGCGCATCGACGATCCGCGGCGCCGCCGCGTTGTCAAAGCCGATCTCGGACATCGACGCCGAGCCGTCGAAGACCAGCATCGCGTCCGCAGCGCAGCCCGCGGCGGTCGCCGCCGGGTGCGCCGGAACAAACGCCAGGGCGGCGGCCAGGGCGAAAGAGATGCGACCTGCCATGCCGACACTCTGGGCCGCGCCCGCCCGCCGCGCAAGCCGCCCTCGCGCCGCGGCCCGGCCGAAAGAAGGCCGCACTCCGCTCTTCTTCTCTTTACAAATATCCGATCCCGTCACCCGCCGCAGGGGAAACGCCCGAAAATCGCGCGCGCCGCGCGCCTTGCGGGAGCGGGCGGGTGGGCGAGGCTCCCGCAAGGCGCGCGGCCCCTGTTCCCCTGCCCCGGCCTCTGCTATCTGCGCGGCCATGCTCAGCATCTCCGAGATCAGTTTCGCCGTCGAGGGCCGCCCGCTATTCGAGCAGGCCTCGGCGCAGATCCCCGCCGGCCACAAGGTGGGCCTGGTGGGCCGCAACGGCGCCGGGAAGACCACGCTGTTCCGGCTGATCCGCGGCGAACTGGCACTCGAATCCGGGTCTATCGCGCTGCCGGCGCGCGCCCGGATCGGCGGCGTCGACCAGGAGGTGCCGGGCCACGAGGTGTCGCTCTTGAACACCGTGCTGGCCGCCGATACCGAGCGCGCGGCGCTCATGGCCGAGGCCGAGATCGCCACCGACCCGGCCCGCATCGCCCATGTCCAGACCCGGCTGGCCGATATCGACGCCTGGTCGGCCGAGGCCCGTGCCAGCGCCATCCTCAGGGGGCTGGGCTTCACCGCCGAGGAACAGCACCGGCCCTGTTCGGCCTTCTCGGGCGGCTGGCGGATGCGCGTGGCGCTGGCCGCCGTGCTCTTCGCCGAACCCGACCTGCTGCTGCTGGACGAACCCACCAACTATCTCGACCTGGAAGGCGCGCTGTGGCTGGAGACCTACCTGACGCGCTACCCGCACACGGTCATCATCATCAGCCACGACCGGGAGCTCCTGAACCGCTCGGTGAACGCCATCCTGCATCTCGATCAGCGAAAGCTCACGCTCTACCAAGGCCCCTACGACCAGTTCGCCCGCCAGCGCGCCGAGCGCGCCGCCCAGGCCGCCGCCATGGCCAAGAAGCAGGAGGCGCGGCGCGCGCATCTGCAATCCTATGTCGACCGCTTCCGCTACAAGGCCGACAAGGCGCGCCAGGCGCAGGCGCGGCTGAAAATGATCGCCCGGATGGAGATGATCACCCCGCCGCAAGACGCCGCGCGCACCGTCTTCACCTTCCCGCAGCCCGAGGAACTGTCGCCGCCGATCATCAATCTCGAGGGCGCCTCGGTCGGCTACGACGGCCGGCCGGTGCTGCGCAAACTGTCGCTGCGCATCGACCAGGACGACCGCATCGCGCTTCTGGGCCGCAATGGCGAGGGCAAGTCGACGCTGGCCAAGCTCTTGTCGGGCCGACTGGAAAAGCTCGAAGGCCGGATGATCACCGCCGCCAAGCTGCGCGTGGGCTATTTCGCCCAGCACCAGGTCGACGAGCTGCACACGGACGAAACGCCCCTGCAGCACCTGCGCCGCGAGCGCCCCGAGGCGACGCCGGCGAAGCTGCGCGCGCTCCTGGCCGGCTTCGGACTTATGGCCGACCAGGCCGAGACGGAGGTCGCGAAGCTGTCCGGCGGCCAGAAAGCGCGGCTCAGCCTGCTCTTGGCCACGCTCGACGCGCCGCACCTCCTGATCCTCGACGAGCCCACCAACCATCTCGACATCGAGTCCCGCGAGGGGCTGGTCGAGGCGCTGACCGCCTATACCGGCGCGGTCATCCTGGTCAGCCACGACATGCACCTGCTCGGCATGGTGGCCGACCGGCTGTGGCTGGTCAACGGAGGCACGGTGACGCCTTATGATGAGGATCTGGAAGCCTATCGCAAGATGCTGCTGGCCGGCGACAGGGCGGCGCAGAAGCCGAAGGGGCAGAAGCCCAGGAAACCGGTCAGCCGCGACGACCTGCTCGCCCTGCGCGCCGAGGCACGGCGCTGCGAGGAGCGGGTCGAGAAGCTGAACGCGATGCGCGACAAGCTGGCCGGGAAACTGGCCGATCCCACTCTTTACGAAGATGCCCGCAAGGGCGAGATCGAGGTCTGGCAGAAGAAATACGCCGAGGTGATGGAGGGCCTCGACCGCGCCGAGGCGCTGTGGCTCGCCGCGCTCGACCGTCTCGAACGCGCCGAGATCGCCCCTGCCGGAGCTACTGCGCGATCACCTTGAAAGTCGATCCCGACGGCGCGGCATTCTCCTCTGCCGCCACCGCCGTACCCCGAGGTGGGCAGGTGCTGCCGCCATCCGCGTTGACCTTGCACAGCTGAAAGAATTGTCGTTCGGCGACCTCGTCGCCCTGGCTGCCGTCGCGCCGCACCGGACGGATTTCGGCGCGCAGGCCGATGGCGAATTCCGCCCAGGTCAGCGAGCTGCCGGAGAACCAGCAGCCGAACGGGAAATACGCATCGCCCAGCACCGCCAGCGCGCCCTGCCCGTCCGGTTCGACATGGGTCCAGGACAGCCCGCCGATAAAGGCCGCCTGATCAAGCGAGGTCCGCCGCACCTCTCCCAGCGTTGTGGCGCTGAACAGCTGCGCCGGCGCGGGATCGGCAATCGAGGCCCAGTCCTCGCTCACAGGCGCGATCAGGAAATCGGTCACCGCCACCCGCACCGCGACCGGCGCGTTGCTGGTCAGCGCCAGCTGCAGGCGAACCGGAAACCGGATATGCACCCGGGCACCGGAATCGTTCTCGCACAGGTCGGAGAAGCTGCGCGCATCCGAGGTCATCGGCTGCTCGCCGTCGGGCGGCGGCACGATCTCCACCTGCAGGCGGCCCTCGGTCCGCGCCCGGATATCGGCGACGCTGATCTCGACCTCCGAGCTGGTCTTGGGGAACAGCGTGTTCCACTGGTAAAGCGTCCAGATCCCGCCCACCACGATGGCCGCCGCAGTCGCCCAGTTCTTCGCGTCGTCGCTGGTCAACATGGCCAAGCTCCAATCCCGGTGTCCGCACAACTATACCGTGAAGGCAAGGCCCTGCCGTCGTGTCCACGACACCGCAGTGTCGCTGTACGCATCCCGAATATCGGGTAGGCTTGCCGTATGGAACCCGCCTCGCTGATCACCGCCTTCGTCACGCTCTTCGTGGTCATCGACCCCGTCGCGCTGGTGCCGCTGTTCATCGCCCTGACCCGCGGGCTCCCGGATGCCGCGCGGCGCCGCATCGCCCTGCGCGCCTGCCTGGTGGCGGTGGGCCTGCTGACGCTGTTCGGCCTCTTGGGCGACAAGGTTCTGACCTTCATCGGCATCTCGATGCCGGCCTTCCGCATCGCCGGCGGCATCCTTCTGTTTCTCACCGCGCTCGACATGCTCTTCGATCGCCGCACGAGGCGCCGGCAAGGCCAGGCGAAGGAGGCCGAGGACGACGTGCTGCACGACGATCCCTCGGTGTTCCCGCTGGGCGTGCCGCTGATCGCCGGACCCGGCGCCATGGCGACGATGGTGCTGCTGGCCGGCGCGCCCGGCGTCACCTGGCCCGAAATCCTGGCCTTCCACGCCATCATGTTCGTCGTCGTCGCGCTGACCTTCGTTTGCCTGCTGGCCGCCGGTCTGACCGAGCGCGCGCTGGGCCCCGTCGGGATCAACGTGGTGACGCGGCTTCTCGGCATGCTGCTGGCGGCGCTGTCGGTGCAGTTCGTGCTGGACGGCCTGCGCACGTACCTGTCGGCGCTGCCGTGACCGTCCACAGCCTTAAAATCTCCGCATTCGCGCCTATCTGAAGGGGCAAGGAGCATCGCATGGACAGTTACGACACCGGACGCCTGATCTACCTCGTCCTGCTGGGCTGCGTGGTCGCGGGCTATTTCTTCGTGGCGCACCGCGAGAGCCTGGGCCAGATGGCGCGGCAGGCGATGCTGTGGCTGCTGATCTTTTTGGGCGTGATCGCCGGGTTCGGGCTTTGGGGCGACATCCGCGACGACGTAATGCCGCGCCAGACGGTGTTTTCCGAGGACGCCCGCATAGAGGTGCCCCGCGCCTTCGACGGGCATTACTACCTGACGCTCGAGGTCAACGACGTGGGCGTGCCCTTCGTCGTCGATACCGGCGCTACCGACATCGTGCTGACTCGCGAGGACGCGCGCCGCGTCGGCATCGACCCCGACGCGCTGACCTATACCGGCGTCGCGGGCACCGCCAACGGCACGGTGCGCACCGCGCGCACCACCGTCGAGCGCATGGCGCTGGGCCCGGTCGTGGACCGCGACGTGGCCGTGTGGGTGAACCAGGGAGAGATGGACCGCTCGCTCTTGGGCATGGCCTATCTGCAGCGGTTCCGGAACCTGCAGATCAGCGACGGAACCCTGGTTCTCGAACGCTGAGGCCCGGCCCCGCGCAGGGCGCGGAACCGGGTTGAAGCGCGGCCTATTTCATCATCGTGACCGAGGCGTCCGTCGTGAACAGGTAGTCCGGATCGCCCTTGTGGCAGGCGATGCAGCCGGCATCTGCGTTCTTGCCGACCATGCCAGCCAGCGCCATGCCATCGGGGGTCGCGTCCAGCGAGCCGTCGGGCAGGTACTTCACCCAGAACCAGTTCTGGTTGTCCGGATCATAGCCGTCCTCGCGCTGGAACATCACGGTATACGCGCCGAGATGCGTGCCGGGATCGCCCAGCACCTCGTCGACGCTGACCCCTTCGGGACCGTAATTCCGCTTGACGACAAGCGCGCCGGTATGGCCGCCCACCGTGGCGAAGGTATAGAAGGTTTCCAGCATCATGCCGTGCGGCTCGACCCCTTCATAGGGAAACGAGGCGATCATGCCGTCGCCCGCCAGCTTCATGTCGACCATCACCTGCCACAGATTCGCGGCATAGGCCTGGTCCTCCTCGCCGCCGAACATCATATCCTGCGCCGCGCCCGGGCCCGCGCCAAGGACCAAGGCCGAAAGCACAACAGAAACAAGGGTTTTCGATGTCATCTCAGGTTCCTCCGTGAGTAGTGGCGGAATCACGTTAGCGGGTGATGCCGTCACGCGGGGTCAACTTCCGCTCACCCAGGCGTCACTTGCGCGTGACCCTTTCTGCGCTGGACAGAACAGGGGTTCGGGGTCCACGCTGGACAAACA
>JAHELH010000138.1:5434-6722 GCA_024644285.1 Paracoccaceae bacterium
GATCTTCGCCTGATCCGCGCCTGCCAGTTGCTCGACACGATGCGCCCGCTCTCGCCGCAGCGCCGCCTGGCGCTGATGCGCCAACGGCTGCCGGGCCGGCTGGGCGATGCGGCGGTGCGCTGGCGCTACCTGCTGCTGGCGGCGCTGATCAATCTGCCGGGCTCGGCGCTGATCGGCGGCGGCGGCGGCATCTGCCTTCTGGCCGGGCTGACCGGCCTGTTTCAGCTCCGCGCCACCATCCTCACCATCCTGCTGGCCGTGCTGCCCTTCCCTCTGGCCGTCTGGATCTGGGGTCCCGGCGTCCTGGAGATGCTCGGGCTGCACTGAAGCGGGGCAATAATGACGCCGACGGCGTGAATTGCGTCGATGCGCACCTTTCGCCTGCCCGCAACATGGCTATTGTCGCCCGCAAACGAACAGCCGCAACTGGAACCCATGAACCCGCTTGTCATCTTCACCCCTTCCGGCAAGCGCGGGCGGTTCCCTGTGGGCACGCCGATTCTGAGCGCCGCACGCCAGCTTGGCGTCGACCTCGACAGCGTCTGCGGCGGGCGCGGCATCTGCAGCAAGTGCCAGATCACGCCCAGCTACGGCGAGTTTCCCAAGCATGGCGTCACCGTGCGCGAGGGCGCGCTGTCGGACTGGAACGAGGTCGAGGCCCGGTATGACCGGGTTCGCGGGTTGAAGGAAGGCCGCCGGCTTGGCTGCCAGGCCAAGGTCCAGGGCGATGTGGTCATCGACGTGCCGCCGGAAAGCCAGGTGCACAAGCAGGTGGTGCGCAAGGCCGCCACCGCGCGCGCGATCATCATGGACCCGGCCACCCGACTTTACTACGTCGAGGTGGCGGAACCGGACATGCATTCGCCATCCGGGGATCTGGAGCGCCTCAAGGACGCGCTGGCCCGCGACTGGAGCCTCGCCGTCGAGGACCTGGCGATCTCGCTGCCGGTCCTGGCTAAGCTGCAGACCGCGCTGCGCAAGGGCAACTGGGCCGTCACAGTAGCGCTGCACCAGGGCCATGCCGACCGGCACGAGCGCATCCTCGACATCTGGCCGGGCTATTTCGAGGGCCGGCTCTTCGGTCTCGCCATCGACCTCGGCTCGACCACCATCGCCGCGCATCTCTGCGATCTGCGCAACGGCGAGGTGAAGGCCAGCGCCGGCGTTATGAACCCGCAGATCCGCTTTGGCGAGGACCTGATGAGCCGGGTTTCCTACGCGATGATGAACCCCGGCGGCGATGCCGAGATGACCCGCGCCGTTCGCGACGCGCTGAACGCGCTGACGG
>JAHELH010000004.1 GCA_024644285.1 Paracoccaceae bacterium
GCGTGTAGGCGAACAGCACCGGGACGATGTAAAGCCCCTTGGCCAGCTTCCAGCTGGCGAAGCCGGTCGCCATCGGCGAGGCCTTGGCGATCGCGGCGGCGGTGAACGAGGCCAACGCCACTGGTGGAGTGACGTTAGAATCCTGGCTGAGCCAGAAGATGATCATGTGCGCCGACAGCAGCGCCAGCACCGTCGCCTCGCGCGACACCGTCAGGTCGCGCAGCGGCTGCGCCACCTCCAGCGGCAAGCTTGCCACCAGCGCGGCGGCCTCGTTGTAGGGCATCGGCGCGGACAGCAGCGGGATCGCGTCCGGCGCGCCCAGCATGAACATCGCCTTGGCGGTCTCGGGCAGCGCGCCGTCGGCAATCAGCGCGGCCACCTCGCGGTCTGCCATCATGCCGGCCAGCGCCGGGGCGGACAGGGTGGCAAGCACGATGTAGGCGGCCGTCACCGGCAGCCCCATGCCCAGAACCAGCGAGGCCAGCCCGATCAGAACGATGGCCATCAGGATGTTCCCGCCGGACCAGCCCGCGATCATCAACGAAAAGACGTTGCCGATTCCCGCCGTGGTGATCACGTTCACCACCAGCCCGACCGAACATAGCAGGATCGCCGTCATGATCATGCTCTTGGCGCCCAGCACCAGCGCTTCGGCCACCGCCTTGGGTCCCATCGGATTGGCCGACGTCCAAGAGGCGACGATCACGGCGGTGATGCTGAAGACGGCAGCGTAATTCGGGGTGTAGCCGACCACCAGCATGGTGATCAACAAGGTGATCGGAATGATAAACGGCGCGCCGCCCTTGCGCAAAGCCGAGCCCAGCGTTTCGCCGTCGGCTTCCAGCGGCGGCAGTTCCAGCCGTCGCGCCTCGATCCGGACGAAGAACGCGACCGAGGCGAAGTAGAGGAAGGCCGGCAGGATCGCCACCAGCACGATGGTCTCGTAGGGGATCTGGGTGAAGCTCGCCATGACGAAGGCGCCGGCACCCATGATCGGCGGCATCAGCTGGCCGCCGGTCGACGAGGCCGCCTCGACCCCGCCGGCAAAGGCCGGCTTGTAGCCCGCCTTTTTCATCAGCGGAATCGTGATGACGCCGGTGGAGGCCGTGTTGGCCACCGCCGAGCCGCTGATCGTGCCGGTCAGCGCCGAGGAGATCACCGCGACCAGCCCCGGCCCGCCCGCCACGCGGCCGGCAACGGCGCGCGCCAGGGCGATGACGAAGTCGCCCGCGCCCGATCGCACCAGGAAGGCGCCGAAGATGATGAACAGGAAGACGGTGGTCGACGAGATCCGCGCGATGTTCCCGAAGATGCCCTCGTCGTTGTAGATCGAACGCCACAGCACGGTCTCCCACTTGAAGCCGCGGAACGAGAACACGCCGGAAATCCACGACCCCCAGACCGCGACATAGGTCAGGGCGATGACGATCAGGATCGGCACCACCCAGCCCGACACCCGCCGCGTGAACTCCGTCGCCAGCACGATCACGGCGATCGCGGCCGCCCAGTCGATGATCCCGAAGGGCTGGGTCTCGCCGTAGAGCCGCTCTTCGTTGAAGACGAACCAGAACGACGCGAAAAGCGCCAGAAATCCAAGGCCCACATCCACCCAGAACATCGTGCGCGACCGCGCCCAGGCAGCCCCGGTCATCGGGTAGAAAACGCCCACGAGAACCGCGAAGCCCGAGAAATGCATCACGTTGCGGTCGAAATCCGACAGGAACGGGAAGATCGCATTGACCAGGTGCAGGACGGACAGGGCGAAACACCAGACGCCGACGACGAAGGCGCCGGGGCCGGTGAGGACGCGCAGCGGCGTCTGGGTCGGGGCTTCGTCGTTCATGGCAGGGGGGCCGCCCTTGCGCGGGCGGCCCGATCTCCGCTTACTTGGGCATCAGCCGGTCGGGGATGGTGACGCCGACCTCCTGATAGTATTTCGCCGCGCCGGCGTGCAGCGGCAGCGGCAGGCCCGCGATGGCCTTCTCGACCGCCATCGCCTTGGTGGCCGGATGGATCGCCTGCAGGAAGGGCAGGTTCTCGTAGATCGTCTTGGTGATCTGGTAGACGTCCTCTTCCGGCAGATCGGCGCGCGTGGCCATGAAGTTCGGCTGCGCGATCGTGGTCACGTCGGCGTCCTGTCCGGGATAGGTGCCGGCCGGGATCAGGTATTCGGTCCACAATTCGCGGCCGCCATCGGCCATCTTCATCTCTTCGGCGGTGAAGTTCAGCAGCGTCACGCCGTCGCCGGCGCTGGCGAACAACTGGCTGAGCGCGCCCACGGGTACGCCCGCGGGCGTCGAGATCCCTGCGACCTGGCCGTTCTGCAGCGCCTCGACCGCCGGGCCATAACCACCCTCGACCAGGCTGAAATCGTTCTCGATATCCAGGCCGAACCCTTCGAGGATCGCCGCGTTCGAGCCAATGGTCCCCGAATTTCGGTTGCCCAGCGCCACGTTTTCGCCCTTCAGCGCGATGAAATCTGCCATCGTGCCGGTGCTGACCTTGTCGCTGGCGACCACGAAATGCTCGACATTCTGCCAAAGCATCGAGACAGAGGCCAAGCCTTCCTGCGGCCCCTCGTCGGCCAGCGGCCCGGTGCCGGTAGCCGCGAAATAGCCGAACAGGCCCTGCAGGATGCCGAACTGCGCCTCGTTGTCGCGCAAAAGCCGGATGTTCTCGCCCGATCCGGCCGACGACACCGCGGACATGCCGATGCCCTGATCCGGCTCCAGCTTGACCTTGATCAGCGTCGAGATCGCCACACCCACCGGATAGTAGGTGCCGCCCGTCGAGGCGGTGGCGAGGATGTAGTTGCTGTTCTGCGCCTGCACCGCGGGCGCGGCAACGGCAAGAGCGGCCGCGGCAAGCGCGGCGAATGTGAAATGCTTCATTGTTCCTCCCAGTTTTGGACCTTCATTCTTACAGAGGGCTCCGGGGGATACCATAATGGGAATGACGCGTTAGCCAACAGGCTTTCTTGCGCCGCCTTGGGATGGGCCTAATGTACCGGGCGGTAACCGGTGCTCCGGCCCGCGGAAGGGGAGGTGGGATCATGCCGAGGATCAAGACATCGCGCCTGACCGGCCTGCGCGAAATGACCCCGGCGGACCGGCGGGCCGCCGTCGCGACGGCCGCCGGGCTGGACGCGCAGGACGTCGCCGCGCTGGCCGGGGCCGGGGCTTTGCCCGAAGCCCGCGCCGACGGCATGATCGAGAACGTCATCGGCACGTTCGAACTGCCGCTGGGCGTCGCGACGAATTTCATCGTGAATGGCCGCGAATACCTGGTGCCGATGGCCGTCGAGGAACCCTCCGTCGTCGCCGCCGCGTCCTACATGGCGCGCCTCGCCCGCGCCGGCGGCGGCTTTCAGGCGACCAGCACGCGGCCGGTGATGCGCGCCCAGATCCAGGTGCTGGACGTCGCCGATCCCCAGGCATCGCGCGACAGCCTTCAGGCGGCATCCGGCGAACTGGTCGCCGCGGCCAATGCCTGCGACGCCGTGCTGGTCGGCCTGGGCGGCGGCTGCATCGGCACCGAGGTGCATGTCTTCGAGACATCGCCCGTGGGGCCGATGGTCGTGCTGCATCTGCTGGTCGACGTGCGCGACGCCATGGGCGCAAACGCCGTCAACACGATGGCAGAGGCCGTGGCCCCCAGGGTCGCGCAAATCGCCGGGGGCCGGGTGCGGCTGCGCATCCTTTCGAATCTCGCCGACCGCAGGCTGGTTCGCGCCAGCGTCCGGCTGACGCCCGACGTGCTGGACACCGAAACGCTCGCCGGGTCCGAGGTCGCGCAGGGCATCGTCGAGGCCTGCGCCCTGGCGCTGATCGACCCCTACCGCGCGGCGACCCACAACAAGGGCATCATGAACGGCGTCGACCCGGTTGTGGTGGCCACCGGCAATGACTGGCGCGCCATCGAGGCGGGCGCGCACGCCTATGCCGCGCGCGACGGCCGATACACCTCGCTGACGCGGTGGGAGATCGACGCCGACGGCGCGCTGACCGGCGAGATCGAGCTTCCGATGGCGCTGGGACTGGTCGGCGGCGCCACGCGCAGCCATCCCGCGGCCCAGGCGGCGCTGCGGCTGATGGGGGTCGAAAGCGCGGCGGAACTGGCCGAGATCGTCGCCGCCGTCGGCCTGGCGCAAAATCTCGCCGCGCTGCGCGCGCTCGCCACCGAGGGCATCCAGAAGGGGCACATGGCCCTACATGCCCGCAACCTCGCCATCGCCGCCGGGGCCACGGGGGCGGAAATCGACCGCGTTGCCCACGCCATGGTCGACGCGGGGGAAATCACGGCGCAGAAAGCACGGAACCTGCTGAACCGGAGCTAAGACCATGCCGCACCCGCTGATCACACAGGACCACATCGACACCTTCCAGCGTGACGGCGTGGTGCTGGTCGCCGGCCTCTTCGCCGATCAAGTCGAGACGATCCGCGCCGGGATCGAACGCAACATGGCGGACCCGGGCCCCTACGCCGCCGAGAACCTGAAACCCGCCGAGCAGGGCCGGTTCTTCGACGATTACTGCAACTGGACCCGGATCCGCGAATTCGCCGAAGTCGTCCACGACAGCCCCGCGGCGCGTGTCGCCGCCGACCTGATGCAGTCGCGCACCGCGCAGATCTTTCACGACCACGTGCTGGTCAAGGAACCCGGCACCTCGAAACCGACGCCCTGGCACCAGGACGGCCCCTACTATTTCGTGGAAGGTCGGCAGACCGTCAGTTTCTGGTCGCCGGTCGATCCGGTCGCCGAGGCCACGTTGCGCTGCGTCGCAGGCTCGCACCTCTGGGACCGCCCGGTGCTGCCGACGCGCTGGCTGTCCGAGGAGGATTTCTACCCGAACCCGGACGCCTACATGCCCGTCCCGGACCCCGATGCCGAGGGCATGCCGATCCGCGAATGGCCGATGCGGCCGGGCGATGCCGTGGCCTTCAGCTTCGACATCCTGCACGGCGCGCGCGGCAATACCACAGAACGGCGGCGCCGCGCCTTCTCGCTGCGCTTCGTCGGGGACGACGCGCGCTACGTCGAGCGTCCGGGGCGCACGTCGCCGCCATTCCCCGGCCACGGCATGCAGCCGGGCGACCGCCTGCGCGAAGACTGGTTCCCGGTGATCTTCACGCGCTGAGCGATTCGTTATCCACAAACAATTGTGGAAAACTCGAAAGATTGTTTCCAAAACGATAATATCCCAGCCGCTGCGTCGCATCCAACCGGCTGGCGAGGCCGCGATTTCGGCCCAAAACGGCGAAAATTGTTTGAGTTCCTATGCTTGGCCGTTAACTTTTTAGGCGGGGTTTTGCCGGCACGCAGCTGCCGGACGTAAGCATGGGGGTGCTACCGTGACCTTTCGTCGATTCGCGACGCGCATGTCCTGCGCGCTCGCGCTGGTCTTTCTGCCGTTTCAGGCGTCCGCGGAAGCCGAAGATCCGAAGATGCAGATGCTCTTCGTCGGCGCCGATCCCACCGCAAACGCACCCGGTCCTTTGCCGCCGGATCTGCCCGTGATCGCCATTCAGACGCTGCCCATTGCCGAGGCGGCACGGCAGGCGGTCTTTGCGGCGCGTCTGCGGGCCAGGCCGGTCTCGACCTTCGTGACCGCCTCGGGCGACGGCGATCCGCAATTCGAACAATTCTTCCTGGTGGCCGAGCTGGGCCTGGGCAACACCCCCGAAAGCTACCGGATTTCGCTGGGCGGCGAGCAGTTCGACCTTGAGGATTTCGCCGCGCGCACCGCGGCAGTCGTCTCCGCCTTCGACCCGAAACACCGCAGGATCGGCTTCTTGCGCATCGCCGACCCCGAGGACGCCTTTCCGCAGGCCGTCGGCGAAATTCAGGCCGCGCTCGACAGCATCGGGTTCGACCTGATGGTCGTCATGATCGGCGAGGAGACAGCCGCGTCGGAATGCGAGGCGGTGCAGCCCCAGGCGCTGCATTATGCGCTGACCAGCGGCCTGGCCGACAGGCAGCCCTTCGGCGACGGCGACGGCATTTCGACCAGCGCCGAGGTCGAGCACTATGTGCGCGGCGCGCTCAACCGCCAGGTCGCCCGCGATCCGGGCTGCGGCCTGCGCTACAGCCTGCTGATCAAGTCCAGCAACGATCCGGCGCAGGAACTGATCGCCTACGGTAAACGCTCGCCGTTCATCCAGTTGGAGACCCAGCTGCGCAGAGAGACCTTCGAGGCTATGTTCCTGATGCAGTCGGACGAAATGGAGGCCGTCGAGGAATACCTGGCCGAGTGCCTCTATTGCCCCAACGAGCGCGCCCTGTCCGATCGCCTGCGCGACATGCAGGAATATGCCCGCGCGTCGTCGATAGAAGCCGATATCTGGAACCGGATCAGGGCCGACGAGGCGCCGGTCCGGCTGGCGATCTACCTCGAGAACTGCACGCTGTGCCTTTACCGGGGGCAGGTCGAGGACCGGCTCGAGGAGATCGGCGCGAAAACCCGTGCCGCATCCGGCGAAAATGCGGCGTTCGAGGCCGCGATGAAAGACGCCGATCTCGCCGCGCTGAAGGCCTACGTCTCGGGTTGCATCGCCTGCGCCCACAAGGCCGAGGCCGAAGCCGAGATCGCGCGGCTTGAATCCGACGCCGTCTTCCAGGCCGAGGAATCGGCGCTGACCGGCGCGCTGGACTCAAACGACATCGGCCTCCTCAAGGCCTATCTGAAGACATGCCGAATCTGCAGCGGCAAGGAAGAGGTGACCGCCGCACTGGCCCTTCAGACCAAGCGCAACACCTTCATCCGGCCCTGCCTGGAAATGGCCGCCGTGCCGCAACTTGGCGGCCCGCGCAAGCTGGAGGAGATCGACACGGCCAAGGCGCTCGATGCCTGCCAGGCCGCGGCCCGCGCGTTTCCCGCCGACGGTCTGATCCGCACCACGCTGGGCCGCGTCGCCCAGGCCGCCGGTGATTTCGAGACGGCCAGGACGTCCTATGCCTTCGGCATGAACGCGCAGGTACCGTCGGCCTTCGGCCTCGCCGCATATTCGCACTATGCGCCGCCCCGCGACGAGGATGTCGACCTGATCGCCGCGGAAGTGCTGGCGGTCAAAGGGGCCGAAATGGGCGACTGGCTGAGCCAGGAGATCCTGACGGTGATCTATTCCAAGGACCTGATCCCGGGCAAGTCACCCGAGGATGCCTTCCGCATCGCCATGAACATCGCCGAAGAGGGCAACCCGCTGGCGCAGTTCTTCGTCGGTTACTATTACCTGACCGGCACCGGCGTCGGGAAATCCGAAGAGCAGGCCGGCATCTGGCTCGCCAAATCCGTCGAACAGGGCTACACCCACGCCTTTTCCTTCCTCGCCGAACTGCACGAAAAGGGTGTCGGCCCCGGCGCGTCGTTCGAGACGGCGGCAGAACTTTACTGGGAGGCCCTGCACGAGGGCGATCCGACCGCCGCCGAGCGGCTGACCACGCAAATCCGCGACCGCAATCCCCAGGTCGTGCGCATCATCCAGGAACGGCTGCGCGACGCCGGCGCCTATACCGGCAAGATCGACGGCGTTCCCGGCCGGGGAACCGTCGCCGCCATCCGGCGCTACACCGAGGAACTGACCTAGGACCGGCGCACGCGGCTCCTTCAACGGTACCGCCGCCGGACCGGTTGCGCCGCCTTCTTCGCTGACCCATGATCGGGCGGCAAGAAGAGGGGGCCGCATGAGCTATGACCTGGTGATCCGGGGCGGCCGGATCGTCACCAGCACCGACGAAATGCAGGCCGACCTGGCGGTTCGGGACGGCCGCATCGCGGATATCGGCGACGACATCGCGGCGGGAGAGGTCGAGGTCGACGCCTCCGGCAAGCTCTTGATGCCGGGCGGGATCGACCCGCATTGCCACATCGAGCAGATGTCCGGCATGGGCCTGATGAACGCCGACACGTTCGAGACGGCGACGCGTTCGGCGGCGATGGGCGGCACCACAAGCGTCATCTCCTTCGCCGCGCAGCATCGCGGTCAACCGCTGCGCGCCGTGGTCGACGATTATCTCTCGCGCGCCAGACGCGGCGCGATGGTGGATTACGCGCTGCACCTCATGCTCACCGATCCCAGCGTTCCCGGCTTCGCGGACGACCTCGCCGCGCTGGTCGCCGAGGGCCACCGATCCATCAAGATCTTCACGACCTACAACATCGCGCTCGGCGATTTCGACATCCTGCAGATAATGGAACTGGCGCGGGCCTGCGGCGCCCTCGTCTGCGTCCATGCCGAGAATGACGGGCTGATCCGCTGGACCAAGCGCGCGCTGCTCGACGCCGGCCTGACCCGTCCCGAACACCACGCGCTGTCGCATCCCCGCCTGGCCGAGATCGACGCGGTATCCCGCATCTGCCGGTTTGCCGAATATCTCGACCAGCCGGTGATGCTGTTCCACATCTCGACCCGCGAGGCCGCGCTCGAGGTGCGCGCCGCCCGCACCCGCGGTGTCCCGGTCTGGGCCGAGACCTGTCCGCATTACCTGCTGATGACCGCCGAGATACTGCAGCGCGACGGACTCGACGGCGCCAAGTGGATGTGCTCGCCGCCGCAGCGCAACGCCGACGATCAGCGCGCGCTGTGGCGGGCGCTGGACCGCGGCGACCTGCAACTCGTCTCGTCCGATCACGCGCCCTACCGCTTCGACGAAACCGGCAAGCTCAGCGCCGGTCCCGATGCCCGCTTCGACCAGATCGCCAATGGTCTGCCGGGACTTCAGACGCGCCTGCCGCTGCTCTTCGATGCGATGGTCAGCCGCGGCGGCCTGGGCGCGCGGAAATTCGTCGAACTCACCGCGACCGCGCCCGCCCAGGTCTACGGACTGCCGCGCAAGGGGCATCTGGCGCCGGGGATGGATGCCGACATCGTCCTGTGGGATCCGGACCGCAAGCTCACCTATGGCGAGGACGACCTTCACGACAATGCCGGCTACAACCCCTGGGCCGGACATACCGTGACCGGCTGGCCCCAAGCCGTCTGGCTGCGCGGCGAATTACTGGTCGACGGAGAGGATTTCCGCGGCAGCCCGGGACAGGGCCAGTGGATCGACCGGCCGGATCTGGCCACCCGGCCACTTGGCGTGCCTGCCCCGGAAGCCGCGGCGGTCTATGAGTCCCGGTCATGCTGAGCCGTCCGCGAAGCTTTCGCAGCCCGCGATACCGGACCACGGCATCTGAATAGGAGTCCCGGCCATGCTCGACGAAACCGCCAAGGGTGTCTTCACCATCGCCGCCACGCCGTTCACGCCCGACGGGGCGCTCGACCTCGACAGCGTCGACCGGATGACCGATTTCTACGCCGAGAAGGGCGCGACCGGCCTGACGATCCTCGGCATCATGGGCGAGGCGGGCAAGCTGTCGGCCGCCGAATCCGAGGCCGTGATCCGCCGCGTCACCGCCCGCACCGGCCTTCCGGTCATCGTCGGCGTCTCGGCCCCCGGCCTCGCCCCGATGCAGGCGCTGGCCGCCACCGCGATGGAGGCCGGCGCGGCGGGCGTCATGATCGCCCCGCCGCACACGCTGGAAACCGACGACCAGATCACGGGGTATTACCGCAACGTCGCCGAGGCCCTGGGCGACACGCCCTGGGTGCTGCAGGACTTTCCGCTGGTCACCAAGGTCGTCGTGCCGGTCAAGGTCATCCTGCAGATCGTCGCGGACTGCCCGACTTGCGTGATGCTGAAGCACGAGGATTGGCCGGGGCTGGAGAAGATCTCGGCCCTGCGCCGCGCCTCGGAGGGCGGCGCGCGGCGCATCTCGATCCTGTGCGGCAATGGCGGCCAGTTCCTGCTGGAAGAGATGATCCGCGGCGCCGACGGCGCGATGACCGGCTTCGCCTTCCCCGAGATGATGGCCGGTGTCGTGGCTGCGATGAATGCCGGCGACGAAACCCGCGCGCGCGATCTCTTCGACGCCTACCTGCCGCTGGTGCGCTACGAATCCCAGCCCGGGCTGGGTCTCGCCATCCGCAAGCATATCCTCGCCAAGCGCGGCGCGATCGCGCATGCCACGGTCCGCAAGCCGGGCCCCGGCCTCAGTCCGGCGGCGGTGCACGAGATCGAGACGCTGATCGCCCGGCAAGAGGCCCGGCTGCAGGCCCTCGGCTGACACGGCACGGGCGCCGCTAGCCCCGGATGAACCGGAACGCCGCCGACGCCGCCCAGCCTGCGCCGATCGCGAGCGCCAGCGATAATAGCCCGTAGATCAGCGGCCGTTCATGCGCCAGGTTGTAGATCCAGCGCTCCAGTCCGACCTTCGAGACGTAGATCGTCTTCTGGTGCGCGTCCACGACCTTGCCGTCGCGGGTCAGGAAGATGCGGACCAAATAGTTGCCTTCGGTCAGGTTGGCCGGCAGCTTGACGGTCGTCCGGAACAGCGTCTGCTGCTGAAACACCACCGTATAGGGCTGTTCCTGATACACGTTTTTCCGTTTGCGAATACGGATCAGCGCATCGGTAAAGACAGCAGCCTGCTGGATCGAGCTTGGCGCGCCGACCGACCGGATCGCGCGCTCGATGGAGACCTTGTGCCGCAGGTCCTCGGTGTCGGTCAGCGTCGTGCGGAACGGTCCCGAGGTCGCCACCTTATAGAAACTCGGTGCCGAATCCACCTCGACGTAGTCGGTGTTGACCCAGATCCCCAGGCGCTTTTCCTTGCGGCGGATCGTAACCGGAAGGCCGGGGCCGGCGACCGTGATGATCACGTCCATCCGGCTTGCATCCGGGTCCACCGGCGTGTCGCGCTTGACCGCGCCGAAGATCAGGATCTCCGAGCCGTCGAAATCGGCCGTGATCGACACCCGGTTCTGGCTGAGGCCCGAGACGACTTCTTCGCCCAGCGCCGGACCCGCCAGCGCGAGGAGGAGTGCCAGGACCCGGATCATCCGTGTCCCCCCGCGCCGATATTGTACAGCTCGGCCGGCTGCAGCAGCAGGTCCAGCGCCAGCTTGCCGCAGACCGCCAGCACCATCAGCGCCAGCAGGATCCGCAACTGCTCGGCCTTCATTTTCACGCCGATCCGCGCGCCGATCTGCGCGCCCACCACGCCGCCGATCAGCAACAGCAGCGCCAGCGCCATGTCGACGGTGTAGTTCGTGGTGGCGTGCATCAGCGTGGTGAAACCGGTGACGAAGATGATCTGGAACAACGAGGTGCCGACCACCACCTTCGTCGGCATGCCCAGCAGGTAGATCATCGCCGGCACCATGATGAAGCCGCCGCCGACGCCCATGATCGCGGCCAGCACGCCGACGAACAGGCCCACGATCAACGGCGGGATCACCGAGATGTACAGCCCGCTGGTGCGGAACTTCACCTTCAGCGGCAGGGCGTGGATCCAGTTGTGCTTCTTGCGCTGGGCATAGCTGCCGGGCGCCTTGCGCATCCGCCGGATCGCATTGAGGCTTTCGATGAACATCAGGCCGCCGATGATGCCCAGGAAGATGACGTAGCACAGCTTGACCAGCAGATCGACCTGGCCCATCGCCCGCAGCATGGCAAAGACCTGCACCCCGACGGCCGCGCCGACCAGGCCGCCCGCCAGCAGCACGGTGCCCATCTTCAGATCGACCGTCTTGCGCTTCAGATGCGCCAGAACGCCCGAGAACGAGGACGCGACGATCTGGTTCGCCTCGGTCGCGACGGCCACCGCGGGCGGGATACCGATGAAGAACAAGAGCGGCGTCATCAGGAACCCGCCGCCGACCCCGAACATGCCGCTGAGGATGCCGACGATTCCGCCCAGCCCCAGCAAAAGGAAGGCATTTACCGAAACCTCGGCGATAGGCAGGTAGATTTGCATGGGCGTTCCGGGCAACCAGGTGCAGGGACATCTTCACATGACCGGTTTCGGTCCCGGGTGTCAAATAAAGGTCCCGGTTCCGCGTCGAAACTGTGCGAATTGACCTCTGTTGCCCGACGAATCCGTCTCTTTGCCGCTTTAGCCGGCGCGGTCCCGCAGAAAGCGCCTGAGCACCCGCTCCAGCTTTGCCGCGCCCAGGGGCGCCATCGCCTTGGTGTGCTCGTGGCTGATCGCCTCGTCGCTCAGCCCCGCCGCCATGTTGGTGATCGTCGACACGCCGGCGACCCGCAGCCCGAGGAACCGCGCCAGGATCACCTCGGGCACCGTCGACATGCCGACGGCGTCCGCACCCAGCGTCCGGATCGCCCGGATCTCGGCCGGGGTCTCGAAGGAGGGGCCGGAATACCAGGCGTAGACGCCTTCCTGCAGCGCCACGGCTTCCGCCTCGGCTGCCGCGCGCAGCCCGGCGCGCAGACCCGGATCATAGGCCTGCGTCATCGGCACGAAGCGCGCGTCGGTCGGCTCGCCGATCAGCGGGTTCAGACCGGAGAAGTTGATGTGATCGCTGAGCAGCATCAATTCGCCCGGCGGGATGTCGGCGCGCATCGATCCCGCCGCGTTTGTCACGATCAGCGCCTCCGCGCCCAATAGTTGCAGGACTTCCAGCGGCAGCCGCATCGCGTCGCTGCGCCCGCTTTCGTAGTAATGCGCCCGCCCGCCCAGCACCGCGACGCGCACGCCCTCCAGGTCGCCGATCACCAGCTTCGGGTTGTGCCCCGACACCCCGGCATGCGGAAATCCGGGCAGATCGGCATAGCCGATCGCCGTACCGTCGACGGTATCGGCCAGATGCCCCAGCCCCGAGCCCAGGATCAGGCCGACCGACACCGGCGTGGTCCCGGCACGGCTGCGGACCGCATCGGCAAGCTTTCGGGCGTCGTCGGTCATGCTGGCATCCTCCCTGGCATGCTTGCGTCAGATGAGCCCCGGTGTCTCGGCGCTGTCAACCTTGCGCCGCCGGCGCAAGAGGCAGAGAATCCGGTCACGGAATCCAAGGGAGGGTGCGCCGATGTCCTATGTCGACGGGTTCGTGCTGGCCGTGCCCGCGGCAAACCGCGACGCCTACCGCAAGCTGGCCGAGGACATGGTCCCGGTCTTCAAGCGGCTCGGCGCGCTGCAGGTGGTGGAATGCTGGGGCGACGACGTGCCGGACGGCAAGCTCACCTCGTTCCCGATGGCGGTAAAGAAGAAGGCCGACGAGGCCGTCGTCTTCTCGTGGATTGTCTGGCCCTCGAAAGAGGTGCGCGACCTGGGCAATGCCGAGATGATGCAGGACCCCGTACTCAAGGCGTGGGAGGAAGAAGGCCGGCAGCCGCCGTTCGACGGGATGCGGATGATCTATGGCGGGTTCGAGGTTCTGCTTGACGCCAAACTGACACCGTAGGCCGGGCGTCAGCCCACGCGCCGTGCGGAGAATTCGTTAATCCGCTTAGTCAGCATTGCCAGGCACTTGCCGCGCGGCGGCTAAACTTTCTGCCCCGCGGAATGTTTCGCGCGCGAAACATTTTGCCTCGCTCAGCGCTCCTTGACATAGGGCGTGCCGCCGGCGCGCGGCGGGATCGCCTTGCCGACGAACCCCGCCAGAATCACCACGGTCAGGATGTAAGGCAGCGCCTGCATGAATTGCGTCGGCACCACCACGTCGAACACCTCGATGCGCTGGAACCGGTTGCCGACGGCGTCGAGAAAGCCGAACAGCAGGCAGGCCATCAGCGCATACCACGGCCGCCACTTGGCGAAGATCAGTGCGGCCAGCGCGATAAAGCCGCGCCCCGCGCTCATCTCCTTGACGAAGCCCGCCGCAAGCCCGGTCGCCAGGTAGGCGCCGCCCAGCCCGCACAGAACCCCCGCGATCAGCACCGCCGTGTAGCGCAGCCGCACCACCGAGATGCCGGCGGTGTCGACCGATTCCGGGTTCTCGCCCACCGCCCGCAGGCGCAGCCCGAACCGGGTGCGGAACAGCACCCACCAGGTCAGCGCCACCGCCAGCAGGCCGACATAGACCAGGATCGTATGACCCGAGATCAGCTCGGCATAGATGGGCCCGAACACCGGAACGTCGCGCAGCGCATCGGCAAACGGCAGGGTGATCTCCTGGAACCGCGATGCGCCCCCCAATTGTGGTGTCCGTCCGCCCAGCTTGAACCAGTTCTCGCCGACAATCACCGTCAGCCCCGATGCCAGGAAGTTCAGCGCCACGCCCGAAATCAGCTGGTTGCCCCGGAAGGTGATCGAGGCGACGCCATGGATCAGCGACAGGCACAGCGACGCGCCGATCCCGGCCAGCGCGCCGATCCAGACGCTGCCCGACATCGCCGCCACCGACGCCGAGAAGAACGCAGCGATCAGCAGCTTGCCCTCCAGCCCGATATCGATGATGCCCGAGCGTTCCGAGAACAGCCCCGCCAGGCAGGCGAAGAGCAGCGGCGTCGCCGACCGGAGGGTGCCATCTAGGATCGGCAGGATGGTAGACATCTCCATCGCTCAGACCTCCGTCGTCGCGATCTTGTAGGCGGCGAAGCCGAAGAACGTGCCCAGCGCCGCCTCGACCCAGTGGCGGATGGCGGCATAGCCGCGCCGCACCGGTCCGGACGACAGCAGAACCGCCCAGCCGCCATGGCTGAGGAAGGACAATATCCAGGCGCCCGCCACGAACAGCGCCACGATGACCGGCCCGCCGCCCTCGGTCGCGCCGATGGTGGCGATCGCCAGCCAGAACGCGATGGCCTTGGGATTGGTGACCTGCAGCAGGAACCCGAGCGTGAACAGCTGCCCGGCGGTTCTGACCGGCGCCTCCATCGCCATGACACGCGGCGGGCGCAGCGCCCGGCGAAAGGCGCCCCAGGCCAGCCACAACAGATATCCCGCGCCGATCAGCTTCAACAGGGTCATCGCCCAAGCAGCCTGCGACAACACAAGCCCGACGCCGATCAACGTGCCAAGGTTGATAACCGAGCTGCCGCAGGCGATGCCGACGCAGGTGACCAGCGCCGGCCCGCGCCCCTCGGTCGTGGCGATGCCCAGCAGCATGGCGACCGCCGGACCGGGAGAGGTGGCGCCGACCAGAAGAAGCGCATAGGCCGCGATAAAGCCGGGCAGGAAGGGCGCAAGCTCGACGCTCATGGCTTCACCGGTTCGGGCTCGGCCGCCTTGTGCGTCTTGTCGCCCGCGGGCGGCTGCGGCTTGGACGGGGATTTCGGTTTCCGCCGCCCGAAGAGCCGCTCGAACGGCATGCGCACCATATTGTCGAGCGCGCCGGTGAACAGGATCACCAGCGCCTGGATCACCAGGATCATCTCGCGGCTGACCGCGGGTTTCTCGAATTCCAGCTCGCCGCCGCCCTGGTACAGCATGCCGAACAGCAGGCCCGCCAGGAACACGCCCATCGGGTGCGACCGGCCCATCAGCGCCACCGCGATGCCGACGAAGCCTGCACCCTGGACGCTGTCGATCACCAGCCGCTCGGCCTCACCCATCACCGCGTTGACGCCCATCAGCCCTGCCAGACCGCCCGAGATCAGCATGCAGATCACGGTCGTCTTGACCGGAGAGATCCCGGCGTAAAGCGCCGCCGGCTCGGACTGGCCGAAGGCGCGGATCTGATAGCCCAGCCGGGTGCGCCAGATCAGGATGTAGACGCCGATACAGCACAGGACGGCGATGAAGAAGGTGATGTTCAGCGGTGCCGAGCGCGAAAAGGTCAGCCCGATCCAGCCGGCCATGTCATAGGCGGACGGCAGGAAGGTGCCCTCGGGAAAGCGCGCGGTCTCGGGTGCCATCGAGCCCTTCTTCTTCATCACGTTGACCAGCAGGTAGACCAACACGGCGCTCGCGATGAAATTGAACATGATCGTCGTGATGACGATGTGGCTGCCGCGCTTGGCCTGCAGGTAGGCCGGGATGAACGCCCAGGCCGCGCCGAACAGCGCGCCGCCCGCCACCGCGAAGGGCAGCGCCAGTGTCCAGTGCGGCCAGGGCAGCGCCAGGCAGACCAGCGCCACGCCCAGCCCGCCGATCGCCGCCTGGCCCTCGCCGCCGATGTTGAACAGCCGCGCCTGGAACGCGACCGCGACGGCCAGCCCCGTGAAGATGAAGTTCGTGGCGTAGTAGAGCGTGTAGCCCCAGCCATAGGTCGAGCCCACGGCGCCGTTGACCATGATCGCGATGGCCTCCAACGGGCTCTCGCCGATATAGAGAACCACGAGGCCGGAGACGACCAGCGCCAGAAACAGGTTGATCAGCGGGATCAGCGCGACGTCGACCCATTTCGGCATCTTTTCCATCAGGCGACCCTCGATCCCGGGGCCGCCGACAGGATCAATGCAGGTGCGCCGCCGCCAGCAGGAAGGTCAGGCTGACCGCCGATCCGAGATACATGAACAGCAATGCGACGCGCCGCCGCGCAGCGATGATCCCTTCTCGGGCATGATCGTCCAGCAGCACGATCTCCGGCTCGCAGGACGGGGGGGAAAAGACGTATATTTGTTGTTTCATCGGAAGTTCTTTCCGGGTCATTGGCAAGACGTGCCTGACCCAATAGCGCGAAGATGGTTAAGGAAACGTGCAATTGAGTGCGGCAATTGCGTGTCATTCAGGCCGCCTTTCCGCTGACGCCCGCCATCAGAAGGCCCAATTCGCGCTCGTCGGTCTCGTCCGGCAGCCGCTCGCCCATGATGCGCCCGTCGAACATCACCGCGATCCGGTCGCTCAGCGACAGGATCTCGTCCAGTTCGACGCTGACCAGCAGGATCGCCTTGCCCTGGTCACGCAGGCTGACGATCTGCTGGTGGATGAACTCGATGGCGCCGATATCCACGCCCCGGGTCGGCTGGCCGACCAGCAAAAGGTCGGGGTTGCGCTCGATCTCGCGGGCCAGAACGATCTTTTGCTGGTTGCCGCCGGAAAACGACTTTGCCTTCAGATTGGGGTTCGGCGGACGCACGTCGAAGCGCTGCAACTTGCCCTCGGTCGCCTCGCGGATGCCGGCATTGTCCATCAGCAGGCGGCTTTTCTGATAGGCCGGATCGTGGTGATAGCCGAAGACCATGTTCTCCCAGGCGAAGAAATCCATGATCAGGCCCAGGTGCTGACGGTCCTCGGGCACGTGCGCGATGCCCTTGGCGCGGCGTGACTGGCCGTCGGAATAGCGGCCCGTCAGGTCCAGCTCTACGCCGTTCAGGCGCACGTGACCGGTGCCGTGGCTGATCCCGCCCATTACCTGCAGCAATTCCGACTGCCCGTTCCCAGCCACGCCGGCGATCCCGAGGATCTCTCCCGCCCGCACCTGCAGCGAGATGCCGCGCAGGCGTTCCACCCCGTCGTCGTCCACCACCTTGAGGTCCTCGACTTCCAGCACGGTATCGCCCGGCTGCGCCGGTTTCTTGTCGACGCGCAGCAGGACCTTGCGCCCGACCATCAGCTCGGCCAGCTGTTCGGCAGAGGTGTCGGCGGTCTTGACCGTCGCGGTCATCTCGCCGCGCCGCATGACGCTGACGGTGTCGGTGATCTCCATGATCTCGCGCAGCTTGTGGGTGATCAGGACGATGGTCTTGCCCTGCTCCCGCAGCCCCTCGAGAATGCGGAACAGGTGATCGGCCTCGGCGGGGGTCAGCACGCCCGTGGGTTCGTCGAGGATCAGGATGTCCGCGCGCCGGTAGAGCGCCTTGAGGATCTCGACGCGCTGCTGCATGCCCACGCCGATCTCTTCGATCAGTTCGTCGGGATCGACGCTAAGCTCGTATTCCTCGGCCAGCCGCTTCAACTCGCTGCGCGCCCTGGCCTTGGACGGGCGCAACAGCGCGCTGTCCTCGGCGCCGAGGATGACGTTTTCCAGAACGGTGAAGTTCTGCACCAGCTTGAAATGCTGGAACACCATGCCGATGCCCGCCGCGATGGCGGCCTGGCTGTCGGGGATCTCGGCCTTTTCGCCGTTGATGAATATCTCGCCGGCATCGGCCTTGTAGAACCCGTAGAGAATCGACATCAGCGTCGACTTGCCGGCGCCGTTCTCGCCGATGATGCCGTGGATCGTGCCGGGCATCACCCGGATCGATATATCCTTGTTGGCCTGCACCGGGCCGAAGGCTTTCGAGATGCCTTTCAGTTCGATGGCCGGAGCGGTCAAATCAACCGGGCTCCCTGCCCACGAAACCCGAAAGCGTCGCGATGCGCCCACCCGCGGCGAGGTCCGCGAAATAGGTGCCGTGCTGGGCCATATCCTTGCCGTCCGGTCCCTTGCCGCCGAACCTGACAAGCGCGCGGACGAACCCGTTCTGGACATCCGTCTTCTCGACCTCGGCAGTCCATCCGGGGGCGTTGGCGCTGAACTGGCCGACATAGTCGGCCAGCCCGTCAAGCGTGGTGATGCGGCTGCCGGACCGCGGGTCTGAATAGGCGAATTGGTCCGCCATCGCACCGGCAATTGCGCTGCGGCGTGCCGCCGCGTCGGTTTTTCCCCAGGCCGCAAAAAAGTCCTTCAAGGCTTGGCATTCGCTCATCCTGATCGTCCTTTCGTTGCGGCCCGGGGGGCCGTTCTTACATCACTGGGCAGCTGTCGTCCGAGGTATAGTCGTGCACCGCGATCTCGCCCGAGACGATCTTGGCCTTGGCGTCCTCGACCGCCGCCTTCATCTCGTCACTGATCAGCGCTTCGTTGTGCTCGTCGACGGAATAGCCGACGCCCTCGGTCGACAGGTCCAGCACCTCGATGCCGGGCTCGAAGTTGCCTTCGGTGCCTTCCTTGAAGGTGTCGTAGACGGCGTTATCGACGCGCTTGAGCATCGAGGTCAGGACCGAGCCGGGATGGAGGTGGTTCTGGTTGCTGTCGACGCCGATCGAGAAGACGCCGGCATCGGCGGCGGCCTGCAGCACGCCCACCCCGGTGCCGCCGGCGGCGGCATAGATCACGTCGGCGCCCTGGCTGATCTGCGCCTTGGTCAGCTCGCCGCCCTTGACCGGGTCGTTCCAGGCGGAAGGCGTGGTGCCGGTCATGTTCTGGATCACGGTGGCCTCCGGGTTGGCCGCCTTGACGCCCTGCACGTAGCCGCAGGCGAACTTGCGGATCAGCGGGACGTCCATGCCGCCGATGAAGCCGACGGTGCCGGACTTGGTGGTCATGCCGGCGATCAGGCCGACCAGATAGCTGCCTTCATGTTCCGAGAACACGATGGACTTCACGTTCGGCGCGTCGACGACCATGTCGACGATGGCGAAATTGGTGTCGGGATAGTCCGGTGCAACCTTCTCCAGCGTCGAGGCGTTGGCGAAGCCCAGCACCACCACCGGGTTCGCTCCGCGCTCGGCCATCTTGCGCATGTTCTGCTCGCGCTGCGCCTCGGATTGCAGCTCGGTCTCGATATAGCTGCCGCCGGTCTCTTCGACCCAGCGCTTGGCGCCGTTATAGGCCGCTTCGTTGAACGACTTGTCGAACTTGCCGCCGAGGTCGATGATCAGGCCCGGCTCGGCAAGCGCCGCGCTGGCCGACAGGGCAAGGCCGGCTGCCACGCCGAGGAACTTCTGCATCAGGGTCATCAGGTGTCTCCCAGTTGGATGAGGGCTGCCGGTTTCCCCGGCTTGGCCCGGAAATCGGGCGGGCTGCCCGTAGATGGGCCAAATTAGCACCTGAGCCTTCGAAAGGGTCAACCGCTTTTTCGACACCGCCGCGGCTTACGGCCCGGAATGCGGGGCGTGTCGGGCCATCACGTCGCGTCAAGTTGGCACGAGCGGCTTGGCCATCTGGATCGCGTCGATGCGCTGGCCGCCGGGGTGCCGGTAGTAGTCCCTGCGGCGCCCCGACACGGCGTATCCTGTCGCTTCGTACAGGCGCCGGGCGGCGATGTTCGTCGCGGCGACCTCCAGGAACGCGCTCTGCGCCCTGCGGTTCTGCGCGGCCTGCTCGAAGTCCGACAGCAATTGCCGGCCGATCCCGCCCCGGCGGTGATCCGGATGCACCGCCAGCGTCAGCAATTCGGCTTCTCCCGCCGCGGCGCGGCCCAGCGCGAAACCGGACGCATGGGGGCAGAGGAAGACCAGGTCAGAGGCCAGCAGAGCGCCGAATTCCTCGGCGTTGTATGGGCGCGGCACCGAAAAGCACCGCGCATGCAGGTCGGCCAGCGCCTCTGGCGTCACGGCAGGATCACCGGCGGCGCCTCGCGCGGCGGCGCGGCGTCGGCGGGACGGATGTAAAGCGGGGCGGGGCGCGGGATGTCCTGACCGCACGCCAGGCGCGCCGCCGCGATGTCTGCGATGGCGGGCGCGATCTTGGCGCCCAGGTCGGGCAATTCGGCGCCGGGCGCGTCGCAGTCTATGCCGACGCCGTTGACGTGGTAGACGCCGCTCTCCGGCAGAGGGTCGGCGACGCGGATGACGGCGGGATGATCCAGCCAGTTATGGCAGACGAATTCGGCCAGCGCGGCCTGTCCGTTCGCACCGGCTTCGCCATCGAGCGCCACCTGGTATAGCGCCCGCCCGCCGCGCGCCGGCAGGACCGTCACAGTCAGCCCGTGCTCGGCATCGAGCAGGCGGCGGACCACGTCGAAAGTGGTAATCCCGACAGCAGGCACGCCGAGCCCCAAGGCCAGACCGCGCGCGGCGGAGACGGCTATGCGCGTGCCGGTGAAGTTGCCGGGGCCGGTGCCGACCCCGATCGCGTCAAGCTCCGCCCAGACCATCCCCTCGCTGTCCAGAAGCTCTTGCAGCATCCCCATCAGCCGCTCGGCCTGGCCCTTCCCCATCTCCTCGTGTGCCTGCGCCACGATCCGCCCTCCCATCAACAAAGCGGCCGCGCAGTGCGCGGCCGATGTGTCGAATGCCAGGATCGTCGGGTCAGGCAACCGGCCGCACCTCGACCACCTCCGGGATGTAGTGCCGCAGAAGGTTCTCGATGCCCATCTTCAGCGTCAGCGTCGAGGACGGGCAGCCGGCGCAGGCGCCCTGCATGTGCAGGTAGACCACGCCGCGGTCGAAGCCGTGGAAGGTGATGTCGCCGCCGTCCTGCGCCACGGCCGGGCGGACGCGGGTGTCGAGCAGTTCCTTGATCTGGCCGACGATGGCAGCATCCGGGCCGTCATGCGCGGCGTGTTCCACCGCGCCGGCCGCGCCCTCGATCACCGGCTGGCCCGACTGGTAATGCTCCATGATCGCGCCCAGGATCGCCGGCTTGATGTGGTCCCACAACACCGCGTCGGCCTTGGTGACGGTGACGAAATCGGTGCCGAAGAAGACGCCGGTCACCCCGTCGACGGCGAAAATGCGCTGCGCGAGCGGCGATTTCCCGGCCACGTCAAAGGATGGAAAATCCGCGGTTCCGGCGTCCAGAACCTGTTGTCCCGGAAGGAATTTCAGCGTCGCGGGGTTCGGGGTCGATTCGGTCTGGATGAACATGTGGCATGTCCTTTCTGAGACCACCGATATGCGCCCTGGCCGGGTCCGAGTCAAGTTCTTGGAATGATTCTAATCTTGCCGCGGGCCACCTTGTATCAAACGTCCGGCTCCGGCGGCGGCTGACGCCTCGTCCGGCGCGGTCCGGGCCGGTCGCGCCCGGTCCCCGCAGGCCAGCATCTGCAACGATGCTAGGAACCCGAGGCCGCCGACGCCTCGGCTTGTTCCAGTTCCATCCAGATCGGCAGATGATCCGACGCAATCCGGGTCAGGGGCGTATCGACCACCCCGCCGATGACCGGCTTGAGGAAATCGTTGATCGCGATGCGGTCCAGATGTGCCACCGGGCGCTTGGCGTGAAAGCTGCGGCCCGGCGCGTGGATCGAGAAGTGGTGCGTCAGACGCCCCAGCCCGGCCTTGAGCGACCATTCGTTGAAATCGCCCGCGATCACCGTGGGCCGTTCGTCCATCTCGCTCAGCCGAAGGGTCAGCGCCGAAAGCTGCGCCTTCCGCGATGCGCGGACCAACCCAAGATGCACCCCCACCACGCGCAGCGGCCCGGCGGGCAAAAGCAGGTCCGCCACCACCGCGCCGCGCGGCTCCAGCCCGGGCAGAGACAAGCGCTCGATGTGCTCGACCTTGGTCCCGGGCCGCGCGAGGATGGCGTTTCCGTGCCAGCCGAGGCCGATGTCGCTGGTGGCGACCTTGACGCATTCGAGCCCCGTGCTTTCGGAGATCTCGTGCATGGGCAGGGCCGAGGGGCGGCGGCCCAGGCGGCGGTCGGCCTCTTGCAGGACGACGATATCGGCGGACAGGCCCTCGATCACCCCGAGAACGCGGTGCGGGTCGCGGCGCCGGTCGGTGCCGATGCACTTGCGGATATTGTAGCTGGCGATGCGCAGCAGGCGCTTGTCGCGTTCGGTCATAGCACTGGGGCCCCCAGCCGGAACACGCCCTCCAGCACGCGCCGCGCCACGCCGGCCTGCGCCAGCCCCTCGCGGCAGGCGGGCTCTTGTCTCAAATACCAATCCTCCAGGGTCCCGACCGAGCCTTCGTCGTAGAGAAACAGCACGAACTCGAAGTTCAGCAGCATGCTGCGCACATCGAAATTGGCCGATCCGGCATAGGCGAAGTCATCGATGAAGGTGGCCTTGGCATGCAGCATTCCCTTTTGAAAGAACATAACCCGCGCCCCGGCTTCCGCCACCTCTCGCAGATAGGCACCGCGAGCGAAATCCGCCAGCTTCTGGTTCGACTTCTGCGGCAGCAGGATGCGGACGTCGATACCCCGACGCGCGGCCAGCACCAGCGCGTGGCTCAGCATCTCGGTCGGCAGGAAATAGGGCGTGACGACCCAGACCCGGCGCTGCGCGGCATGGATCGCGCTGACCAGCACATCGTGCAGCGGGTCGGTGGCCATGTCCGGGCCAGACGACACGGTCTGCACTATGGCGGTTCCCGCCGGTTCCGGCTCGGCCGTGACGTCAAGTTTTTCGCCGCCGGCCACGGCCCAGTCCGACAGGAACACGTCGTGACAGGCGGGTACGGCCGGCCCTTCGAGGATGAAGGCCAGGTCGATCCAGCGGTCAGGCACCGGATACGGCCCCATGTATTCCCCGCCCACATTCATGCCGCCCGAAAACACCCGTTCGCCGTCGGTGATCACGAGCTTGCGATGGTTGCGCAGGTTGACGTGGCCGACCCGGGGCAGCTGCAGGAGCGGCGAAAAGAACAGCACCTCTCCGCCCGCCTGCCGCAGCGCCGACAGCGCCGCGCGGGGCGGAAACAGCGAGCCGAGGCGGTCGAGCAGAAGCCGCACCTTCACCCCCTGCTTCGCCCGGCGGGTCAGCGCCTCGACGAAGGCCCGGCCGACGTCGTCGTTCAGGAGCACGTAGAACTCGACCTCGAGGCTGTATTCGGCAGAGTCGACAAGCGCGATCAGCTCCCGCCAAGCTTCCTCTCCGGTCTCGATCAGGGTGAAACGGTTTCCCGTCGCCGCCGGGGGCAGGCCCAGCCGCTGCAGAATCTGGTCGGACTGCGCCACCTTCTCTGGCACGCCGCCGCCATGCGGGGCGAAGGCGATCGGCCGGAACCGCGCGCGGCGTTTGCGAAAGCCCAGGGCCAGGAACAGCGGCACCGCAAAATAGGGCACCGCAACCATCGCCAGAAGCCAAGCGACGGTCGATTGCGGCGTGCGCCGCTGCTGCAGCAAGACTACCCCCGCCACCAGCACCAAGAGCGCGGCGATGACGATTTCCAGGTGGGTGACGATCCAGAACATCATCGAGGGCGATTCCCGTCTAAGGTACCTTCACAAAATGGGTTTCCGCGAAGGAAGGCAACCGGAAGGCGGGGTGGGGGAAGTCGGGCACGTCTATTCTGAATGCGAGGCGCACACGGGATAACAAGAGTGCAGTCCGTCAGGTCACGGCCTCCAGACGCTCTTTCGACAGCTCTCCGGGCACGATGGTGATCGGCACCGGCAGCGAGCCTGACGAGCGCGACAGCTGGGTGACCAGCGGCCCCGGGCCGCCGCTTTCGGTGCCCGCGCCCAGAACGAGGACGCCGACCTCGGGGTCGTCGCGGATTTGTGCAAGGATTTCCGGAACCGCCTCGCCCTCTCGGATCACCAATTCCGGATCGACCTGCAGCTTGTCGCGCATCCACTTCGCGAAGACCTCGAAATGCGCATGGATACGCTCTCGGGCTTCCTCTCGCATGATCTCGCCGACGCCGATCCAGTGATTGAACTCGTCCGGTGGGATGATCGACAGGATCTGCACCCCGCCGCCAGTATTATGCGCGCGCATCGCGGCGAAGCGCATCGCATTCAGGCATTCGCGGCTGTCATCCAGAACGACAAGGAACTTGCGCATGCGGGGTCTCCGGTGGTCCGGGCGGGATCATGGCGCAGGCCGGGAGTTCTGGCAACTGCGTGCGTGCAGCGCCTGCGAGTGCCCTGTTCAGCCTTCCGAAGCGGCCCAGTCCCAGTACATCTCGCGCAATCGGCGTGCCACGGGGCCGACCTGGTAGTGGGTGCCGTCGAATTCCGTCACCGGCGTCACCTTGGACATGTTGCCGGTCATGAAGACCTCGTCGGCGGCGCGGAAGTCGTCGAAGGTCAGCACGGTTTCGCGGACGGTCTCGCCCTCGCGGGCGAGGTTCGAGATGTGACGGGCGCGGGTGATGCCGGCCAGGAAGGTGCCGTTTGCGATCGGGGTGAAGATCTCGCCGTCGCGTACCATGAAGATGTTCGCGGTGGCGGTTTCGGCGACGTTGCCCGTGGCGTCGGCCACAAGGGCGTTGCTGTAGCCCTTCGACTGCGCCTCGACCAGCATCCGGGCGTTGTTGGGGTAGAGGCAGCCGGCCTTGGCGTTTACCACGGCATCCTCCAGCACCGGGCGACGGAAGCGGGTGGTGGTCAGGGTGGCGGTGGCGTCCGCCGGGGCCATCGGGATTTCTTCCAGGCAGATCGCAAAGCCGGTCGGGCCCTGCTCGGGCACGACGGCCAGCGACGTTCCGTCGAGGGCCCAGTACATCGGGCGGATATAGACGGCGCGGTCCTTGGGATAGGCGGCGAGGCCCTCCCACACCAGCGCGACCATGTCCTCGGTGCTGACCGTGGGCGTGATCATCAGCGCCTCCGCCGATCGGTTGACGCGGGCGCAATGGGCGGTGAGATCGGGGGCCAGCCCGTCGAAGTAGCGCGCCCCGTCGAACACCGTCGTGCCCAGCCACGACCCGTGGTCGGCGGCCTTCATGATCGGCACGTCGCCGTCGTGCCAGGTGCCGTCGAAATAGGTGCGGATGTTGCTGCCGGTGGCCATGGCGCGGGTCCTCGGGAAATGGTCCGGGGCACCTTAGGCAGGCCGGCGGAAGAGGTCCAGCCGGCTCAGCCCGCCTCGGCCAGCAGCGCGGCGATGTCGAGCGGTGCGTTGCCCATCGCCAGTGTGCCGTCGGCGTCGCGCGGCCAGTCGGCGGGGTCGCGGTCGCGGTAAAGCTCGACGCCATTGCCGTCGGGATCGTCGAGATAGACCGCCTCGCTGACGCCGTGATCCGCGGCGCCGGTCAGCTTGTGCCCGGCTTCGAGCACCCGGCGCACGGCATCGCCGAGGCTGGCGCGGTCGGGGTAGAGAAAGGCGGTGTGATAGAGCCCGGTATGGCCCGGGGGCGGCGGCGTGCCGCCGCGGCTCTCCCAGGTGTTGAGCCCGATGTGGTGATGATAGCCGCCGGCCGAAAGGAACGCGGCCTGGTTGCCGAATTTCTGCTGCAGCTCGAACCCGAGCACGCCGGAATAGAAGGCGACGGCGCGGTCGAGGTCCGCGACCTTGAGATGCACATGGCCGATGCGGGCCTGCGGGTGGACGGGGGTCATGGCGGAACTCCTTTCGCCGCCACAGATAGCAGGCCGGGCGGCCGGTCCAAAGGGGCCGGCGCGCGCAGGACCTGTGCGCGGAGCGCGGCGACGCGGAAGATCGCCGATGCGGCAAATCGGCCGAGATAAAATCGATTGCCGGTGTCACCACGCTCACGATGCGTGTTATGGTCGCCTCGATTCGTGAGGCATGTTCGGGAGGCAGCCGTGACCCATCCTTCAGAGTTGGACGAAATTGAACGAGCGGTGGACCGGTCGATCCTGGACAAGGCGCGGGCGGCGCGGATCAAGAAGGCCCTGCACGTGCAGTTCGATCTGACCCGGCCGGAGGCGCCGGACGAGGACGA
>JAHELH010000139.1:0-3198 GCA_024644285.1 Paracoccaceae bacterium
TTCCATGCCTGGATCACGCTGTCGGCGACGCTGCTGGGCTTCGCCATCGGCACCGGGCTGGGGATCCTGCTGGCCGTCGGCATCGTGCACAACCGCGCGATGGACATGAGCGTCATGCCCTGGGCCATCGCCAGCCAGACCATCCCGATCCTGGCCATCGCACCGATGGTGATCGTGGTTTTGAACTCGGTCGGCGTGCAGGGGCTGGTGCCCAAGGCGATCATCTCGGCCTATCTGTCGTTCTTCCCGGTGGTCGTCGGCATGGTCGCGGGCCTGCGCGCGCCCGACACCGCGCAGCTCGACCTGATGAAGACCTACAATGCCAGCGCCTCGCAAGTGTTCTGGAAGCTGCGCTGGCCGTCCTCGATGCCGTATCTCTTCGCCTCGCTGAAGGTGGGTATCGCCGCCTCGCTGGTGGGCGCCATCGTCGGCGAACTGCCCACCGGCGCGGTGCGTGGCCTTGGCGCGCGGCTCTTGACCGGCAGCTATTACGGCCAGACGGTGCAGATCTGGGCCGCGCTGATCATGGCGGCGCTCTGTGCCGCCGTGCTGGTGGGGGCGATCGGGGTGATGCAGAAGCTGACGCTGCGCCGCATGGGGATGGATCGATGACCGGCGAAACCGCGTTTCGCCGCGCGTGGGTTAAGCCGGCCGCGCCCTCCCGGAAACCTGGGCGCCAATTCCCGAACCCCCGGAGCATTTTCGAACCCAAGATGCAGGAGCCGTCGCCGTGGGCCTCGTGATCGCCGCTCTCGGCGTCTGGGCCTCGGCCTGGGCCGCCAATGTCTGGCTGTCGAATTCGCCCTGGCGCAGCCACCGCGCCATCCGGCTTGCGGTGCCGACGCTCTTCGGCCTGACCGTGCTGGCCGTGTGGGAGCTTCTGGTGCGGGGCCTCGATGTGCCGGGCGTGATCCTGCCGCCGCCTTCGGCGATCTGGGCGCGCATCGCGCAGGCCGGGCCGATCCTGTGGGAGGATTTCGTCCAGACCTTCGTCAAGGGGGCGCTGTCAGGCTATGTCATCGGCTGCGGGGCCGCGGTGGCGACAGCGATACTGATCGACCGCTCGCCGTTCCTGCGCAAGGGGCTGCTTCCCGTCGGCAATTTCGTCGCCGCCCTGCCAATCATCGGCACCGCGCCGATCCTGGTGATGTGGTTCGGCTTCGACTGGCAGTCGAAGGCCGCGGTGGTGGTCGTCATGGTGTTCTTCCCGATGCTGGTGAACACCGTCCAGGGGCTCGCCGCGGCCGGCGCGATGCAGAAGGACCTGATGCGCACCTGGAGCGCCTCTTATTGGCAGACGCTGCTGAAACTGCGCCTGCCCGCCGCCATGCCGTTCATATTCAACGGGCTGAAAATCTGTTCGACGCTCGCCCTGATCGGCGCCATCGTCGCCGAATTCTTCGGCTCGCCGGTCCGCGGCATGGGCTTTCGCATTTCCACTTCCGTCGGCCAGCTTGCGCTTGATATGGTCTGGGCAGAGATCGCGGTGGCGGCGCTGGCGGGCACCATGTTCTACGGCCTGATCGCCGTGATCGAACGGGGGGTGACATTCTGGCACCCCTCGCAACGCACATAAGCAAAACAACAAGGGAGCGAATGAGATGAAGAAACTGCTTGCAGGCGCCGCTCTGGCGCTGGCTCTGGGAGGCCCGGCGCAGGCCGCGAGCCATTCCGACAACTCGGTAACACTGCAGCTGCAATGGGTGACCCAGGCCCAGTTCGCGGGCTACTACGTGGCGCTGGAGAAGGGCTATTACGAGGAAGAGGGCCTGGAGGTCACGATCAAGCCCGGCGGTCCCGACATCGCCCCGCCGCAGGTGCTGGCGGGCGGCGGCGCCGACGTCATGCTGAACTGGATGCCGAGCGCCTTGGCCGCCCGCGAAAAGGGCCTGCCGGTGGTCAACATCGCGCAGCCGTTCAAGTCGTCCGGCCTGATGCTGACCTGCTGGAAGGATACCGGCATCACCAGCCCGCAGGATTTCAAGGGCAAGACCATCGGCGTCTGGTTCTTTGGCAACGAATACCCGTTCCTGTCGTGGATGAGCCAGGAAGGCATCCCGACCGAGGGCGGCGAGGACGGCGTGACCGTGCTGAAGCAGGGCTTCAACGTCGATCCGCTGATCCAGCGCCAGGCCGACTGCATCTCGACGATGACCTACAACGAGTATGGCCAGGTTCTCGATTCTGGCATCTCCGAGGACGAACTGGTGACCTTCAAGTATGAGGACCAGGGCGTCGCCACGCTCGAGGACGGCATCTACGTGCTGGAGCAGAACCTTCAGGACCCGGCCTTCGTCGACAAGATGGTGCGCTTTGTGCGGGCCTCGATGAAGGGTTGGAAATACGCCGAGGAGAACCCCGACGAGGCGGCCGAGATCATCCTGGAATACGACGAGACCGGCGCCCAGACCGAGGCGCACCAGAAGCGGATGATGGGCGAGATCGCCAAGCTGACCGCAGGTTCCAACGGCGCGCTCGACCCGGCAGATTTCCAGCGCACGGTCGACACTCTGCTGGCCGGAGGCTCGGACCCGGTCATCACCAAGGACCCGGGCGAGGCCGCCTGGACCCACATGATCACCGACAAGGCGCTGAACTGACGCGTGAAGACGGGTCGCAAGACAGTGCGGGCCCCGCTTCGGCGGGGCCTTTTTCTTGCGGGGGCCAAGATGCCGCACTGTGCCCACGGACCCACGGTCGCGGATCGGGTTTCGCCGCCCGGGTTGGTTTGTCGTCGCTGCCGTGCTAGGCGGATGCCATGAAAGACGCCACGTAAGCGCCTCATATCATTCACCAAGCGGGGTACGCTGGTGAATTCCGGCCCGGCTCTGGCGGGTCCGGCATTGTCCAACCAGGACAATCGCGCCCTGGCAATAGCGCGCTTCCCACCGCATCCCTGCTTTCTCAGCTACCGGCCACGCGCCGGGGCATCTACTCCCCGTGAAAGGACTTCCCATGACCTCAAGCAAGCTTCCGGCAGACGCCAAGCCAGCCACCCCGCGCGATCCCGAGGCGGTGCGCGAAGCCGCCGGTCTCAGCGTCGAGGAGATGGCCGACCTGATGGGGATGAGCCTGAACGGCTACCAGTCGTGGGAGAGTGGCCTGCGCCGTCCCGGAGGTCCTGCGCAGCGCCTGTTGCAGCTGATCGACCACGATCTCGACGCTGTGCGTGGCGTGCTGACATGACGGCCGGGTAGC
>JAHELH010000139.1:3298-4914 GCA_024644285.1 Paracoccaceae bacterium
GGTCCCGGCCAGTATCCATCAGGCGGCGGCGACCGGCTCGAACTGCGAGGCGGGGACCTTCAGCGACCAGGACACCCGGTCGCGCTGGATGTCATAGCTGGCCTCGGCGTCAACCATCGAAGTCGCCAATGCCGTCAGCACGGTGCTGCCGAACCCCCGGTCGCGCGGTGTCTCGGTCTGGAACAGGCCGGTCTCGTCCCAGGCCAGGGCCAGTCCGGGACCGCCGCCGGCATGGTCCAGCCACCAGCGGATGTCGACCTTGCCCTTTGCGCTGCGCACCGCGCCATATTTCGCGGAATTCGTCGCCAGTTCGTGCAGCGCCATGCCGATGGCCTGCACCGCCTCCGGCTGCAGCAGCACCGGCGGTCCACCGGTCACGACGGTGGCGCGGCTGTCATCCAGAAACGGCTGCACGTGCGACTGCACCAGATCGGCCAGCGCCACCGGCGACCAGTTGCCGGAAACCAGCAGGTCGGTCGAGGTGGCCAACGCCCGGACCCTCGCGCCGAACTTCTCGTTGAATTCCTCCAGCGTGGCAGAGCCGCGCGCGGTCTGCCGGTGGATTGCACTGACCACGGTCAACATGTTCTTGGCGCGATGCACGACCTCCTTGGCGATCAGGTCGCGGGCGGCCTCGGCGCGACGCGCGTCGGTGATGTCGCGGTGGATGTTCGAGACCAGCACGAAACTGCCGTCCGACCCGCGCACCGGCGCGCCGGTGATCCAGACCGTGCGCCGCTCGCCGGACTTGGAAACCCGCACCGCCTCGAAGCTGCTCAGCCTGCCGGCAAGGATCTCGTCCCGGTACTCGCTGATCCGCTTCGGCCAGCCGGGAGGATAGAGCATCTCAAGCGATTGTCCGATCGCCTCGGCGGCAGTGTAGCCGTAGAGCTTTTCGGCGGCGCGGTTCCAGGTGGCGATCCGCCCGTTCAGGTCGTAGCTGAGAATCGCGTCATTACTGGTCGCCACCAGGGCGGCCAGAACTTCGGAGTTCAGATATGCCTGCTCGGCATCCTCAATTTCCAGTTTTCGCGCCGAGATGTTGCGGTGCACGATCACCGCGAAATCCCGTGCGTCGTGGCGCATCCGCGACCCGGTCATCTCGAACCAGCGCTTCTGGGTGGGGCTGTGGCAGGGGTATTCGACGCGAAACTCGGCGCCGCTGGTGAACAGATCGCGCAGGAACTTCGGCACCTGCGCTGCCTCGACGCCGGTTTCGCCCTCGGGCACGGCGCAGGCCGCGGCATAGACGGTGCCCACGTAGTGGGTGTCGCTGTCGCCGCCGTTGGCCTCGCAGAACCGCTTCCACGCCGCATTGACGGCGACGATGGTGCCGGCCGTGTCCAGAATCGCGATCTCGTCCGACAAAGCGTCGAAGAAGCCCGTAAAGGGAAAAACCATGGAATCGTTCATGTCGCGCGTCGTTTCTATGTGCCGGCATTGCACCGCATATTGCGGGCATTGGTCAAGTAATTCGGCTAAACTCCGAGGCACCAGCGCATTATCGCCTTCTGCGCGTGCAGCCGGTTCTCGGCCTCGTCGAAGATCACCGAATGCGGACCATCCATCACTGCGCTCGTGGCCTCGTCGTCGCGATGCGCCGGCAGGCAATGCAT
>JAHELH010000139.1:5014-6690 GCA_024644285.1 Paracoccaceae bacterium
GGGTCGGTCTTGTCGATGTCGAGAAAATGGTTCATCCGGATGCGCTTTTCCATGAGCGGGGGTGGGGGCGCTGCCCCCTGAACCCCCCGAGATGTTTATCCAGCCAAAGATGGGGTGAAGGTCATGCATCGGACCCGCGCGCCGTCCTCGGCAATGCGGACCGGTCCGGGCGCAAAGCCCGCGGCGCGGTACATCGCGATGCCGCGCGGATTGTCCAGCCGCGGATCGGTGATGGCGCGCGGGGCGCCCCGGGCGATCAGCCGTTCGGCATAGCGCCGGACATAGGCCTTGGCGTGACCCTGTCCCAGACAGGCGGTCTCGCCCAGGAAGGTATCGACGGCGCGGCTGCCCGCCGGCGCGTCGGCGAAATGCGGCACGCCGGCGCGGTGCGGGCACCAGTCCTGGACATAGCCGATGGGCCCGTCGGCATGGACGATGTGGCACCGCGTGTCGCTGCCCTCCAGATCGCCCTCGATCAGCGCGATCTCGTCGTCGGGATCGCCCCAGATCGCCGCGACATGCGGCGCGGTCAGCCAGCGGCGCAGCAGCGGCAGGTCGTCGCGGGTCACGGGCACGAACCGGTAGTCACGCCGGGGCATGGGCCGAGACGGCCTTCGCCGCGTGATCGAGCCGGATCACGCCTTGCGCGATCTCGTCCTCGGTGATGTTGAGCGGCGGCAGCAGGCGGATCGTGTTCTCCGCCGCCGGGACGGTCAGCAACCTGGTGTCATAGGCCGCCTTGACCACATCGGTGTTCGGCGCCTTGCACACCAGCCCCAGCATCAGCCCGCTGCCGCGCACATGGTCGAAGACGTCGGGATGCGCCGCGATCAGGCCTTCGAGTTTCTGCCGCAAGAGCCCCGCTTTGCGACCCACATCGTCCAGAAAGGCCGGATCGGCGACGATCTTCATCACCGCCAGCCCCACCGCGCAGCCCAGCGGGTTGCCGCCATAGGTCGAGCCGTGGGTGCCCGCGACCATGGCGCTGGCGGCCTGCTCGGTGGCCAGCACCGCGCCCAGGGGAAAGCCGCCGCCGATGCCCTTGGCGACCATCATGATGTCCGGCGCCGCGCCCGACCATTCGTGGGCGAACAGCTTGCCGGTGCGGCCCATGCCGCACTGCACCTCGTCGTAGATCAACAGCATCCCGCTCTGGTCGCACAGATCGCGCAGGCCCTTCAGGCACTGGTCCGGCACCGGCCGGATGCCGCCCTCGCCCTGCACCGGCTCGATCAGGATCGCCGCTGTCGTGTCGCTGACCGCCGCGTTCAGCGCGTCGTGGTCGCCGAACGGGACGTGCACGAAGCCGGGCAGAAGCGGCGCGAAGCCCTTGGTCATCTTCTCCGACCCCGCCGCCGCGATGGCCGCCGCCGAGCGGCCGTGGAAGCTGCCGGAGAAGGCGATGATGTCGGTGCGCTCGGGCTGGCCGGCGTCGTGGAAATGCCGGCGGACCATCTTGACCGCCAGTTCGCAGGCCTCGGTGCCGGAATTGGTGAAGAACACCGTGTCGGCAAAGCTGTGTTCGACCAGCGCGTCGGCCAGCGCCTGCTGGTTGGGGATCTGGTACAGGTTCGAGGTGTGCCACAGCTTGCCCGCCTGTTCGGTCAGCGCGGCCACCAGCGCGGGATGCGCGTGGCCCAGCGCGTTCACCGCGATCCCCGCGCCGAAATCCAGGT
>JAHELH010000005.1 GCA_024644285.1 Paracoccaceae bacterium
GCCAACCAGCTGGAACTGTTGCAGACCGCCGAGGCCGTCGCGCGCGAAAAGATGATCGACCCGGGGCTCGTGGTCGAGGCGATGGAGGAAAGCCTCGCCCGTGCCGCCAAGTCCCGCTACGGCGCCGAGATGGACATCCGCGTCAAGATCGACCGCAAGACCGGCAAGGCCACCTTCACCCGCGTCCGCACCGTGATCGGCGATGACGAGGAAATGGAGAACTACCAGGCGCAGATGACGGCCGAACAGGCCGAGGCGGCGATCGCCGACCACCGGCCCGACGTCGCGGTGACGCAGGGTACGGAAACCATCACCGATCCGGAGACCGGCGAGAGCCACCGCCACGACTTCTACATCTTCACCGCCGGCCGCCGGCTCGAGGACAGCGAGGTCGACCAGGCCCGCAAGCCGCAGCCCGGCGACCAGATCCGCGACGAGGTGCCGCCCGTGGAAATGGGCCGGATCGCCGCGCAATCGGCCAAGCAGGTGATTCTGCAGAAGGTCCGCGAGGCCGAGCGCGATCGGCAATACGAGGAATTCAAGGACCGCGCCGGGACCATCATAAACGGCCAGGTCAAGCGCGAGGAATACGGCAACGTCATCGTCGACGTGGGCCGGGGCGAGGCGATTTTGCGCCGCAACGAGAAGATCGGCCGCGAAAGCTATCGCCCGAACGACCGCATCCGCTGCTACATCAAGGACGTCCGGCGCGAGCCGCGCGGCCCGCAGATCTTCCTCAGCCGCACCGCGCCCGAATTCATGGCCGAACTGTTCAAGATGGAAGTGCCGGAGATTTACGACGGCATCATCGAGATCAAGGCGGTGGCCCGCGACCCCGGCAGCCGCGCCAAGATCGCGGTGATCAGCTACGACAACTCCATCGACCCGGTCGGCGCCTGCGTCGGCATGCGCGGCAGCCGGGTGCAGGCGGTGGTCAACGAGCTGCAGGGCGAGAAGATCGACATCATCCCGTGGAACGAGGACGCGCCGACCTTCCTGGTGAACGCGCTGCAGCCGGCCGAGGTCTCCAAGGTCGTGCTGGACGAGGATGCCGGCAAGATCGAGGTCGTGGTGCCCGACGAGCAGCTGTCTCTCGCCATCGGCCGGCGCGGCCAGAACGTGCGGCTGGCCAGCCAGCTGACCGGGCTCGACATCGACATCATGACCGAGGCCGAGGAATCCGAACGCCGCCAGGCCGAGTTCACCGAGCGCACCAACCTGTTCATGGAAACGCTCGACCTAGACGAGTTCTTCGCCCAACTGCTGGTCGCCGAGGGCTTCACCAACCTTGAAGAGGTGGCCTATGTCGAGCTGGACGAACTGACCGTCATCGACGGGGTGGATGAGGAAACAGCGAAGGAATTGCAGGCCCGCGCCCGCGACAATATCGAGGCGGCCAACAAGAAGGCACTGGATCACGCCCGCGAACTGGGCGTCCAGGACAGCCTGATCAACTTCGAGGGCCTGACCCCGCAGATGGTCGAGGCGCTGGCGCAGGACGACGTCAAGACGCTGGAAGACTTCGCCACCTGCGCCGACTGGGAACTGGCCGGCGGCTGGACCACCGTGGACGGCGAGCGCGTCAAGGACGACGGCGTACTGGAAAAGTTCGACGTCAGCCTGGAAGAGGCGCAGAACATGGTGATGACCGCGCGGATCCAGCTGGGCTGGGTCGATCCGGCCGACCTGGTGAAGGAAGAGGACGCCGAGGAAGGCGAAACCGAGGAGGCCGGGGCCTGATTTCAGGCCTCCGGGGCTCCGATAGTGACACGCGGCGGTCACATCAAGGAACGCACAGCGCCCGAGCGGCGCTGCATCGCCACGGGCGAGGTGCAGCCCAAGGCCGGGCTGATCCGTTTCGTGGTCGCTCCGGATGGTCGGATCGTCCCGGACCTTCTTGAAAAGCTGCCGGGACGGGGCATATGGGTGACAGCGGATCGCGGCGCCCTGGACAAGGCGGTCGGGAAAAAGCTGTTCGGCCGCGCGGCGAAACAAAGCGTTGTCGTTCCGGAAACACTGACCGCCGATGTCGAGCGGCAATTGGCGGCCCGCGTGATCGAGTTGATCGCGCTTGCCCGCAAGGCGGGCCAGGCGGTGGCCGGTTACGAAAAGGTGAAGTCCTGGCTGATGACGGGCGAGGCCGCGCTGCTGATCCAGGCCTCGGACGGGTCCGGGCGCGGCAAGTCGAAACTGAGCAATCCGCCCGGAAAAGGTACGTATATCGGTGTCTTGACCGCGCGGGAATTGGGTTTGGCATTCGGGCGCGAACATGTGATACATTGCGCGCTCGCGGGTGGCGGACTCAGTAGACGTGTTGTAGAGGAAGCCTCGCGGCTCAAGGGCCTGCGCAAGGATGACGGCGGATCCGCCGCCGGAAAGGGTACGAAGACCACATGAGCGATACGACTGACGGCAAGAAGACTCTCGGCCTGCGTGGCGGCCCCCGCTCGGGGCAGGTGAAGCAAAGCTTCAGCCACGGACGCACGAAGAACGTCGTTGTGGAAACCAAGCGCAAGCGCGTGGTCGTGCCCAAGCCCGGCGCGACCAAGCCGGCTGCCGAGAAGCCCGCGGCCACGCCGCCGGCCGGCGGCGACCCGTCCAAGCGCCCCGGTGGCATCAGCGATGCCGAGCTCGACCGCCGGATGAAGGCGCTCGCCGCCGCCAAGGCGCGCGAGTCCGAGGAAGAGGAACAGCGCGCCACCGAGGAACGCGAGCGCGCTGAAGAGCGCGAGCGGCGCAAGGCCGAGCTGGAAGAAAAGGAACGCGAGGAGCGCGAGCGCGAAGAGGCCCTGAAGGCGAAGGAAGAGGAAGACGCCCGTCGCCTGGCCGAAGAGGCCACCGCGAAGGAACGCGCCGCCGAACCCGCGGCCGCCCAGCCGGAACCCGATGCCGCCAAGACCGGTCCCAAACCGTCCGCCTCGCCGCGCAAGGTCGACCGCGAACGCGAACAGCGCGAACGCGAAGCCAAGCCGAAGGCCGGGCGCGACGACGGCCGCCGCTCGGGCAAGCTGACGCTGAACCAGGCGCTGCGCGGCGGCGAAGGCGGGCGCCAGCGCTCGATGGCCGCGATGAAGCGCAAGCAGGAGCGCGCGCGCCAAAAGGCTATGGGTGGGCAGGAAAACCGCGAGAAGGTGGTGCGCGAAGTGCAGGTGCCCGAATCCATCGTCGTCAGCGAACTTGCCAACCGCATGTCCGAAAAGGTGGCGGACGTGGTCAAGGCGCTGATGAACAACGGCATGATGCTGACGCAGAACCAGTCCATCGACGCCGACACCGCCGAACTGATCGTCGAGGAATTCGGCCACCGCATCGTGCGCGTGTCCGATGCCGACGTTGAACAGGTGATCGATTCCGTGGATGACAAGGACGAAGACCTACAGCCGCGCCCGCCGGTGATCACCGTCATGGGCCATGTCGACCACGGCAAGACGTCGCTGCTGGACGCGATCCGCAATGCCAAGGTTGTCGCCGGAGAGGCCGGGGGCATCACCCAGCATATCGGCGCCTACCAGGTCGAGCAGAACGGCCAGAAGCTGACCTTCCTCGATACGCCCGGCCACGCCGCCTTTACCTCGATGCGCGCCCGGGGCGCGCAGGTGACGGACATCGTCGTGCTGGTCGTCGCCGCTGACGACGCGGTGATGCCGCAGACGGTCGAGGCGATCAATCACGCCAAGGCCGCCGGCGTGCCGATGATCGTGGCGATCAACAAGATCGACAAACCGTCGGCCAACCCCGACAAGGTGCGCACCGACTTGCTGCAGCACGAAGTGGTCGTCGAAAAGATGTCGGGCGAGGTGCAGGACGTCGAAGTGTCGGCCGTAAAGGGCACCGGGCTTGACCAGTTGCTGGAAGCGATCGCGCTGCAGGCCGAAATTCTTGAACTCAAGGCCAACCCCGAGCGCGCCGCATCCGGCGCCGTGATAGAGGCGCAGCTCGACGTGGGCCGCGGTCCCGTCGCGACCGTGCTGGTGCAGAACGGCACCCTGCGGCAGGGCGACATCTTCGTCGTCGGCGAGCAATGGGGCAAGGTCCGCGCGCTGATCGACGACAAAGGCGAGCGGGTCAGCGAGGCCGGGCCATCGGTGCCGGTCGAGGTGCTGGGCCTGAACGGCACGCCCGAGGCCGGCGACGTGCTGAACGTCGTGGAAACCGAGAGCCAGGCGCGCGAGATCGCCCGCTATCGCGAACAGGCCGCCAAGGACAAGCGTGCCGCCCTGGGCGCCGCCACCACGCTGGAACAGCTGATGGCGAACGCCAAGGAAAGCGAGAGCGTCAGCGAATTACCGATCCTGGTGAAGGCCGACGTGCAGGGCTCCGCCGAGGCCATCGTTCAGGCGATGGAGAAGATCGGCAACGAAGAGGTCCGCGTGCGGGTGCTGCATTCCGGCGTCGGCGCGATCACCGAAAGCGATATCGGCCTGGCCGAGGCGTCGGGCGCGCCGGTGATCGGCTTCAACGTCCGCGCCAATGCGCCGGCCCGCAGCGCCGCCAACCAGAAGGGCGTCGAGATCCGCTACTACTCGGTGATCTACGACCTGGTGGACGACGTGAAGGCAGCGGCAAGCGGCCTTCTGTCGGCCGAGGTGCGCGAGACCTTCATCGGCTACGCCGAGATCAAGGAGGTCTTCAAGGTCTCGGGCGTCGGCAAGGTCGCCGGCTGCCTTGTCACCGAGGGCGTCGCCCGCCGGTCCGCCGGGGTGCGCCTCTTGCGCGACGACGTGGTGATCCACGAGGGCACGCTGAAGACGCTGAAGCGCTTCAAGGACGAGGTCGCAGAGGTCCAGTCGGGCCAGGAATGCGGCATGGCGTTCGAGAATTACGACGACATTCGCCAGGGAGATGTCATCGAGATCTTCGAGCGCGAAGAGGTCGAGCGGACGCTCACCTGATCGCCGTGGCCAAGAAACCGGGATGAAGGGGCCGCATTGCGCGGCCCTTTTCAGTTCCGGTCGCCGGGGTTTCAAGGAATGCGGTGCTCGCCGTCGCCGGGCAGGTTCGGGCGGTCAGGCTGCCTTGCTCACCGGCGGGCCGGAAAACACCTTGTCGCCCACGCGAACGGCGATCTGGCCGTTCCCCGCATTTCGCACGAACACGCCCTGAACAAGCACGCAACTGCCGATGACAATCGTTCTGATCATGGTGCGAACCTCCCCAGATGGATCGCTGCCTGTGCCCCCGGTTATGGAACAACAGTTTCCAAAACCAAGACAATTTAAGCTAAGCTACGTTAATCTTTGGCTAATTCGCTACAGAGTTCTTGCCGCTCGGCGGGTATCAGCCTATCGGGGGTGCCGATGTCACAGCCAGTCCCGCAAGACCGGGATCAGGGGCAGGTCGGCCGGCGGCATGGGATAGCTGGCCAGATTCGCGACCGCGACCCATTTCAGGTTCTGACCCTCGTGGGGATGCGGAATGCCCTGCCATTTCCGGCAGGCGAACAGCGGCATCAGCAGATGAAAATCTTCATAGCTGTGGCTGGCGAAGGTTAGCGGCGCCAGGCAGCTTTCCCAGGTGTCGATGCCCAGCTCTTCGTGCAATTCGCGGATCAGCGCGTGCTCGGGCGTCTCGCCGGATTCAACCTTGCCGCCAGGAAACTCCCACAGCCCCGCCATCGGCTTCCCCGCCGGGCGCTGGGCCAGCAACACGCGCCCGTCGCGGTCGATCAGCGCGACCGCGGCGACAAGGACGGTCTTCACGACCGGTAATCGGCGTTGATGTCGATATATCCGTGCGTCAGATCGCAGGTCCACACCGTCGCGGTGGCATTGCCGACGCCAAGATCCACGGCCAGCTTCAATTCCCGGTTCTTCATGTAGGCCGAGGTGTCGTCCTCGCTGTAATCCGGGGCGCGCCAGCCGTTCTCTGCAACCGTGATGTCACCGAATCGGATCGACATCTTGTCGCGATCGGCGCGCGCGCCCGACTTGCCGACGGCCATCACCACGCGGCCCCAGTTCGCGTCCTCGCCCGCGATGGCGGTCTTCACCAGCGGCGAATTGGCGATCGCCAGGCCCGCCTTCTTGGCATCCGCCTCGCTGGCCGCGCCGGTGATGGCGACCTCGACGAATTTCGTCGCGCCCTCGCCGTCGCGCACCACCAGATGCGCCAGGTTCAGCAGCACCGCGTCCAGCGCGGACTGAAACGCCTTGCCGCTCTCGCTGTTCAGCGCCCCGATCGAGACGCCCGAGGCGCCGGTCGCCGCCAGCATCAGGCTGTCTGACGTCGAGGTGTCACTGTCTACGGTAATGCAGTTGAAGCTGCGGCCGACGGATGCCGCCAGCATCGATTGCAGCCGCGTGGGCGGCACCTTGGCGTCGGTGAAGACATAGGCCAGCATCGTCGCCATGTCGGGCGCGATCATGCCAGAGCCCTTGGCGATGCCGGCGATATTCACCGGCTTGCCGCCGATCTCGACGATCACGCCGGCGCCTTTCGGAAACGTGTCCGTGGTCATGATCGCCCGCCCTGCCGCGGCAATGCCGTCTTCGGCCAGGCCGTCCCTCAACTCGGCCAGCCTGGCGGTGATCCGGTCATGCGGCAAAGGTTCTCCGATCACCCCGGTCGAGGCGGTATAGACCCGATCCGGCTCGATGCCGAGCGTCTCGGCGACCGCCTTGCAAAGCGTCGTCACCGCCTCTTCACCATCGCGCCCGGTAAAGGCGTTCGCGTTGCCGGAATTGACCAGGATCGCGGCGCCGCCCTTGCCCTTGCCGCCGATCTTGGCCTCGCAATCGAGCACGGCGGCGGACCGCGTGGCAGAGGTGGTGAACACCCCGGCAACCGTGGAGCCGGACGCGATCTCGGCCAGCATGACGTCCGTCCGCCCGGCATAGCGAACCCCGGCCGAGGCCACCGCGAACCGGACGCCCCCGATGGCCGGCAGGTCGGGAAATCCGCCCGGCGGAGCCAGCGGCGAAACCGGAAGAGCGGCCTTGCCGGGGGCGGCCTCGGGCGCCGCCGCGCGCAGCCCGCGAAGCCTCTGTTTCAGCTTCTTCAGCTTTTTCTTCAGCGTCTTCCGCGGTGTCTTCGCGCTTCTCTTCTTGGCCATTTCGGCGCCCCCTGCCCCGGTTGCTACTCGCTGATCAGAGACAGGTCGCGCACGGCGGCCGGATCGATCCCCGACAGGTCGGCGCGCTCGATTTCGGCCTTGGCCAGCGCGGCGTCGATACGGTCACCAAGCCGGTCGCGGAACAGCTCGGTGCGCAGCTCGTTCGTGACATCATCGATTGCGGGCACGTCGGGGATGCGGGTTTCGTTCAGCTTGATCACGTGCCAGCCGAATTGCGTCTCGACGGGATCCGATACCGCGCCCACGTCCAGGGTCTCCACCGCGTCCTGGAACGCCTCGACCATGGCGCCACGCGCAAACCAGCCCAGGTCTCCGCCACCCGGCCCGCTGGGCCCGGTCGATTTTTCCTTCGCCAGTTCCGCGAAATCCGCGCCGCCCTCCAACTCGGTCACAAGCGCCTGCGCCTCTTCCTCGGTTGCCACGAGGATGTGAGAGGCGTTGTACTCCTTTTCCGGTTCGAAATCGGCGTAGCGGTCGTCATAGGCGGCCTTGAGATCCGTATCGGTGATCTCGATGTCGCTGGCCATGGCCTCGACCAGTTCGCTGGCGATCAGCGCGCGGCGCTCGTTTTCCAGCCGCAGGACCAGCGACTGCGCCAGCTCGTCCTGGGTCTCGCTCAGCGCCGCCTGCTGCACCAGGCGCTCGGTCAGGCCTTCCAGCAACACCGCGTCGGGAAGTCCCTGCTGCTCTGCCGGCAGGTCCGCGGCGGCGGCGATGACATGGCCAAGCGTGATCTCCTTGCCGTTCACGACCGCCAGAACAGTGTCGGCGCCGTCTTGCGCCGCGGCCGGCAGCGGCAGGGCCAGGGCCGCGCCCAACAGGATGGCTTTGATATTCGGCATCGTGAAGTCCTTTTGGCTTGGCCGCGCCCCGGCGCGACGTTGACACTAAACAAGCGGCCCCTTACATCGCGGTGATGGCGCGCGGGGCCGCTCGTTCCCTGCCATTCCTATGGGTCGGCGCCGGGACGGGCAATCCCTCGTCCTACACGAATGGTTCAAATCGCATCCGGGCGGAGAGAGCATGCTGGGTATCGGAACACTCGCCAAAAAGGTCTTCGGCACACCGAACGACCGCAAGATCAAGGCGACCCGTCCGCTTGTCGAGAAAATCAACGCGCTGGAGCCGGAGTTCGAAAAGCTTCCGGACCAGGCTTTGAAGGACAAGACCGCCGAACTGGTCGAGCGGGTCGCGAAGGGCGAAAAGCTGGACGACCTGCTGCCAGAGGCCTTCGCCAATTGCCGCGAGGCCGCGCGCCGCGCGCTGGGCCTGCGCGCCTTCGACGTGCAGCTGATGGGCGGGATCTTCCTGCATCAGGGCAACATCGCCGAGATGAAGACCGGCGAGGGCAAGACCCTGGTGGCGACTTTCCCGGCCTATCTTAACGCGCTGACCAAGAAGGGCGTGCATATCGTCACGGTGAACGACTATCTCGCCAAGCGCGACGCCGACTGGATGGGCAAGGTCTATTCGGCGCTGGGCATGACCACCGGCGTGGTCTATCCCCAGCAGCCCGACGCCGAGAAGAAGGCCGCTTACGCGTGCGACATCACCTATGCCACCAACAACGAGCTGGGCTTCGACTATCTGCGCGACAACATGAAATCGGACCTCGCCGACATGTACCAGCGCGACCACCATTTCGCCATTGTCGATGAGGTGGACAGCATCCTCATCGACGAGGCGCGCACGCCGCTGATCATTTCGGGCCCGTCGCAGGACCGATCGGAACTGTACCAGGTCATCGACAAGGTGATCCCCGAGCTGCAGGAAGAACACTACAAGCTCGATGAGAAGACCCGGAACGTCACCTATACCGACGAGGGCAACGAGTTCCTGGAAGAGCGGCTGCACACGGCGGGAATCCTGCCGGAGGACCAGACGCTCTACGACCCCGAATCGACGACCATCGTGCACCATGTCAACCAGGGCCTGCGGGCGCACAAGCTGTTCCAGAAGGACAAGGACTACATCGTCCGCAACAACGAAGTGGTCCTGATCGACGAGTTCACCGGCCGGATGATGGCCGGACGGCGGCTGTCCGACGGGTTGCACCAGGCCATCGAGGCCAAGGAAGGCGTCAAGATCCAGCCCGAGAACGTGACGCTCGCCAGCGTGACCTTCCAGAACTACTTTCGTCTCTACGGAAAGCTGGCCGGCATGACCGGCACCGCGACGACCGAGGCCGAGGAATTCATGGAAATCTACGGCCTCGGCGTGGTCGAGGTGCCCACCAACATGCCCATCGCCCGGCGCGACGAGCACGACGCCGTCTATCGCACCGCGAAGGATAAATACGAGGCCATCGTCGAGGAGATCGGGAAGGCGCACGAAAGCGGCCAGCCGGTTCTGGTCGGCACCACGTCGATCGAGAAGTCGGAATTCCTGTCCGGCCTGCTGAAAAAGGCCGAGATTCCGCACAATGTCCTGAACGCCCGCCAGCACGAGAAAGAGGCGCAGATCGTCGCCGAGGCCGGCAAGTTCGGCGCGGTCACCATCGCCACCAACATGGCCGGGCGCGGCACCGACATCCAGCTGGGCGGCAATGTCGAGATGAAGGTGCTCGAGGCGCTGGCCGCCGACCCCGAGGCGCATCCCGACGAGGTGCGCAAACGCATCGAGGCCGAGCACGCCGACGAGAAGAAAAAGGTGCTGGAGGCCGGTGGCCTCTTCGTCCTGGCCACGGAACGGCATGAGAGCCGGCGCATCGACAACCAGCTGCGCGGCCGCTCCGGCCGGCAGGGCGACCCCGGCCGCTCTGCCTTCTTTCTGAGTCTCGAGGACGACCTGATGCGCATCTTCGGGTCGGAACGGATCGACAAGATGCTGACGACGCTGGGCCTGAAGGAAGGCGAGGCGATCATCCACCCCTGGGTCAACAAGTCGCTCGAAAAGGCGCAAGCCAAGGTCGAGGCCCGTAACTTCGACATCCGCAAGCAGCTTCTCAAGTTCGACGACGTGATGAACGACCAGCGCAAGGTCATCTTCGGCCAGCGCCGCGAGATCATGGAGGCCAAGGAACTGGCCGAGGTGGCCGAGGACATGCGCCACCAGGTCATCGACGACCTCGTCGATCACTACATCCCGCCGAAAACCTATGCCGATCAATGGGATGTCGAGGGTCTCTACGCAGCGCTCCTGGAAAAGGTCGGGATCGACGTCAACGTCATCGGCTGGGCCGAGGAGGACGGGGTCGACGCCGATGTGATCACAGAGCGGCTTTGCAAGGCCTCGGACGAGATGATGGCGGCCAAGGCGGCGCAGTTCGGGCCCGAGAACATGCGCTCGATTGAAAAGCAGATCCTGTTGCAAAGCATCGACGCCAAGTGGCGCGAACACCTGCTGATGCTGGAACACCTGCGCTCGGTGGTCGGCTTCCGCGGCTATGCCCAGCGCGACCCGCTGAACGAGTACAAGACCGAAAGCTTCCAGTTGTTCGAGGGGATGCTCAACTCGCTACGCGAGGACGTGACGCAGAAACTGGCGCAAATCCGCCCGCTGACCGACGAAGAGCGCGACCAGATGCTCAAGCAGATGATGGCCGAACAGGCGGCCTCGCAAGAGGCGCATGCGCCCAAATCTGCCACCCCGCAGAAACAGCCCGAAATGGCCGGTGCGGAACCGGCGCAAGGCGCGGCGCTGGAGGGTTTCGACGAATCCGATCCGGCGACCTGGGGCGACCCCGGCCGCAACGCGCCATGCCCCTGCGGTTCGGGCAAGAAGTTCAAGCACTGCCACGGCCGGCTGGTCTGACCTGCCGGCCCACCGAAATCGGGGCTCTGTTGCCAAAAGGCGGCAGAATGCGCATGGCGCTGCCATAGGATTTCCTCATTTCCGCGGCATGAATGTCGGAAAGGCATTTCTCGTGAGGCCGACATGAAGAAAAAGCAGCGGATTGTGACGGCAGGGGTGACCCTGCTGGCGGCCGGCGTCACGGCCCACATGATGCAACGCGGCAGCGACGAGCCGGCGCCCGCCGCACCCGTCGCTCCCGCCGGTGGCAGCGCCATGGCCGCCCACATGGCGCCCGCCGCTGCGCGCCAACCCAACCCGGTCATTGTCGCCGCCCGCGTCTCCGAAGCTGCCGAACCGCCGGCGGAGGATCCCGAGATCCCGGCGTTGCAGCCCGAGGATCCGCCCGAGCCGGAGACCAAGGCCGTGGCGCTGCAGCCAGAGGATCCGCCGGCGCCCGATGCCGAGAATCCGCGAAGGCTGACCAAAATGTCCGTCGCGGCGGCGTCGGTCTTGCCTGCGCCGCCGGGCGCCGAGGCGCTGCCGGAAAACGAGTCCCCGGTTTCCGCCACTCCTGATCGGGACATCCTGGCCGAAATGTACTATCCGGACATGCCGCGTCCCCCGGCAGAGGCCGCCACACCCGCGCCGCTTCCGCGCAGCGGCGCAGACCTGCAATCGCGCATGGCCACGCTCGATTCCGCGCCGGACCCAGCCGCGGAAGACGCCAGCGAGCCCGAGATCGAGCGCAGCGCGTTCGGACTGAGCTGCGGCGCCTTGCTGACGGCCTCGGCACAGCCCGCGGCCATGGTCGGGCTGACGCTGACCGATCCCTGCCGCGGCGGCGAGACCTTCACGGTAGAGCATGGCGCGCTGGTCTACGCGGCCGAGCTCAACGAACTGGGCACCTACATGGCCGATATCCCGGCCCTGACGGCCGAGGCGTCGTTCACCGTCCGGTTCGAGGACGGCGAGACCGTCGAGGCCACGGTCGAGATCCCCGAAGCGGTCGAGATCGACCGCGCCGCGCTGATCACCGACGGCGTGTCCGGCCTGGCCATCCACGCGCTGGAATTCGGTGCGGATTACGAAGAGGACGGCCACGTCTGGGCCGGCAATCCGCGCGACGCCAAGGCCGCGGCAAGATCGGGTGGCGGCTTTCTGACAGCGCTGGGCGACGCGTCGCTGCGCGAGCCGCGGCTGGCGCAGGTCTACACCTTCCCGGCCGGCGCCGAGGCTCGCGAGGGCGTCGTGCGCCTGAGCATCGAGACCGAGGTTACCGAGCGCAATTGCGGACAGGACGTCGCGGGCCAGACGCTTCAGAACAGCGCGGGCCGGCTGTCGGCGCCGGTCGCGGTGACACTGTCGATGCCCGACTGCGACGCCATCGGCGAATTTCTGGTGTTGAAAAACCTGCTGCAAGACCTGAAAATCGCGTCGAACTGACGACGCGAAGGTCCCGTACTCCATGACCCTGACACGTGCGGCGATCTTCGCCGCACTCATCCTTTGCACTCTGGCGGCGCGCGGGCTGGCCGCCGACGTCACCCTGACCTCTCGCGACGGCTCGATCGAGATCAGCGGGGATTTACTGAGCTATGACGGTGAATTCTATCGGGTCGATACCATCTATGGCGTACTGACAGTCGATGGCAGCGGCGTGATCTGTGCCGGTCCCGGCTGTCCCGACATCGAGGCCTTTGTCGCGCATTTCACGATCTCCGGCTCGCGGACCATGGGCGAGGTCCTGATGCCCGCTCTGGTCGAGGCCTTCGCGGCCCGCAACGGGTATGCGATCGCCCGCCAGGTCGTCGACGATACGCATTTCTCCTATGCCTTGTCCGAGCCCGGCAGCGGCCGGCTTGCCGCGCAGATCCGGTTCCGCGTCACGTCGACGCCCGAGGGCTTCGCCGATCTGCTGGCGAACGAGGCCGACTTGGTCCTGTCGATCCGGCCCGCCAGCCGGATGGAGCGCGAGCTTGCGCGCGACGCCGGGCTTGGCGATCTCGGCCAGCCCCGCCGCAGCCGTATCGTCGCGCTCGACGGTATGGTGCCCATTGTCGCGCCGGAAAATCCGGCGGCGAACCTGTCGATCGAGACGCTGGCCGAGATCTATTCCGGCCGGATCGCCAACTGGTCCGAACTGGGCGGCGAGGACGCGCCCATCGCCCTGCACCTGCGCGACGACCTGTCCGGCCTGGCTCAGGAATTCCTGGCCCGCGTCCTCGGAGGGGCCGCGCCGCCCGTTACGGCGATCCGCCACGACAGCGACGCCGCCCTGGCCGACGCCGTCGCGCGGGATACGCTGGCGATCGGCATCGCGCCGTTTTCCGAGACCGGAAACGCCCGCGCGCTGGCCATCACCGGGCGCTGCGGCATGACCCTGGTGGCCAGCGAAACCTCGCTCAAGGCCGAGGATTACCCGCTGACCGCGCCGCTCTTCATCTACACGCCCGCCCGGCGCCTGCCGGTCCTGGCGCGCGAATTCCTCGCCTATATCCGCTCGCCCGCCGCGCAGCCGGTCGTCGACCGGGCCGGCTTCGTCGACCTGCGGCTGCGGCGCGTTCCGCTGGCGAACCAGGGTGAGCGGCTGGCCAACGCGATCCGCACCGTCGGTCCGGAGGTGCCGGTGGACGAGCTGAAGCGGATGGTGCGGCGGATGGCCGGGACCGCGCGGCTGTCGCTGAGCTTTCGGTTCGAGATCGGCGGCACCGATCTGGACGCGCAGTCGCTGTCCAACGTCGAGATCCTCGCGCAGCATTTCGAGGCCGGCGGGCTGGATGGCGAGCGGGTGGTGTTCGTGGGGTTCTCGGACGGCGAGGGACCGGCCGAGACCAACCTGGCCCTGGCGCGGCGCCGCGCCGTGGCGGTGCGCGACGCGGTGCTGAAGGCCGCCGCCACCGCCGACAAGAGCCGCCTGAAGGTCTCGGTCGACGCCTTCGGCGAGGCGATGCCGATGGCCTGCGACGACACCGAATGGGGCCGGCAGGTGAACCGGCGGGTCGAGGTCTGGGTGAAGTGAACCGCGCGGGTGTCCTAGCGGGGACATGGGCATAACCATATGAGACCATTGCTGTTAGCGCTAAAGGAAGCCTACAGGTATCCCGCGGACCGAAAGCTCAGTTCGGCCTCCTTGCCGACGATCAGGTGGTCATGCAGGGTCAGCCCCAGTGCCCGCGCCGCCTCGTCCACCGCGCGGGTCATCGAGATGTCCGCCTCGGACGGCGCCGGGTCGCCCGAGGGGTGGTTGTGCACCAGGATCAGCGCGCTGGCGTTCAGCTCCAGCGCCCGCTTGACGACCTCGCGCGGGTAGACCGGCACGTGGTCGACCGTACCGCGTGCCTGCTCCTCGTCGGCGATCAGCACGTTCTTGCGGTCGAGATAGAGCACGCGAAACTGTTCGGTCTCGCGATGCGCCATGGTGGTGTGGCAATAGTCCAGCACCGCCTCCCAGCCCGAGATCACCGGCCGCTGCATCACCCGGGCGCGCATCATCCGGTGCGCCGCCGCCTCGACGATCTTGAGCTCCTGCACCACGGCACAGCCCGCGCCCTGCACGGCGGCCAGCCGCGCCGGCGGTGCCGAGATCACCCGGTTGAAATCGCCGAACGTGTCCAGCAGGCGGCGCGCCAGCGGCTTGACGTCCTGCCGCGGAATGGCGCGGAACAACACCAGCTCCAGAAGCTCGTAATCCGGCATCGCCGCCGCGCCGCCCTCCATGAACCGGGCGCGCAGGCGCTTGCGGTGGTCGCAAAGATAGGAAGGCAGCTTGCCGCTCCGCTCCGGTACCGGCACGTCATCGGGATCGAAAAGCTGTTGCGGAGCTTCACCAAAGGCACGCGACATGCATCCATTTACGCGCCTGCCGGTTAAGGCGCGATTAACGATCCGGGCTGCTTCTTCTCTTTGGAAATATCCCGGGGGTCTGGGGGCAGAGCCCCCAGCCGATCGGATCGGGCGAAGCCCGATCCGAAATCACCCCTTCATCCCGTCCCAGAAATGCTTGACCTTGGAAAAGAAGCTCTCGCTTTCGGGGTTGTTGTCTTCGCTGAGATTGTCGAACTCGCGCAAGAGCTCCTTCTGCCGCGTGGTCAGGTTCACCGGCGTCTCGACGGAAAGCTCGATGAACATGTCGCCGTAGCCCGAGCCGCGCAGCATCGGCATGCCCTTGCCGCGCAGCCGCATCTGCCGGCCCGACTGGCTGCCTGCCGGCACCTTCACCCGGGACCGGCCGCCATCGATGGTCGGCACCTCGATATCTCCGCCAAGCGCTGCGTCGGTCATGCTGACCGGCACGTTGCAGAACAGGTTCTCGCCGTCGCGCTGGAACAGGTTGTGCTCGGCCACGTCGATGAAGATGTAGAGATCGCCCGCGGGCCCGCCGCGCAGGCCCGCCTCGCCCTCGCCGGCCAGCCGGATGCGGGTGCCGGTCTCGACGCCCTTGGGGATGTTCACGCTGAGCGAACGGTCCTTTTCGACCCTTCCGGCGCCGCCGCAGACCTTGCAGGGATTCTTGACGATCTGGCCCATGCCGGAACAGGTGGGACAGGTGCGCTCGACGGTGAAGAAGCCCTGCTGCGCGCGCACCTTGCCCATGCCGGAACAGGTCGGGCAGGTCTGCGGCTCGGCGCCCGATTCCGCGCCGGTTCCGTTGCAGGACGAACAGGCGACCGAGGTCGGCACGTTGATCGTCTTTTGCATGCCCCTGTAGGCGTCTTCCAGCGCGACGCGCAGGTTGTAGCGCAGGTCGGATCCGCGGGTCGCGCGCTGCCGCCCGCCGCCGGGGCCGCCGCGCCCGCCCATGAAATCGCCGAACAGGTCGTCGAACACGTCCGAGAAGGCGGAGGCGAAATCGCCCTGGCCGCCGGGATGGCCGCGCCGTGCGCCGGCACCCATGCCGCCCTCGAAGGCGGCGTGGCCGAACCGGTCATAGGCGGCCTTTCTGTCGGGGTCCTTCAGCGCGTCATAGGCCTCGTTGACTTCCTTGAACTGCGCCTCGGCGTTCGGATTGTCCTTGTTGCGGTCGGGGTGCAGTTCCTTGGCCTTCTTGCGATAGGCCTTCTTCAACTCGTCCGCCGAAGCCCCGCGGGACACGCCCAGAACCTCGTAGAAGTCGCGCTTTGCCATCCATTCTGCCCTTTGGAAACGCGAGGACCGGCCCGATCGTCGCCAGGCCGGCCCCGTCTGCGTGTCTCAGCGCTTACGAGGCGCGCTTGTCGTCCTGGTCGAGATCCTCGAAGTCGGCGTCGACGATGTCGTCATCGACACTGCGCGGGCCATCCTCGTCGGCGTCGGCGTCGGCCTTGCCGGATTTCTCCTGCTCGGCCTTGTAGATCGCCTCGCCCAGTTTCATCGCGGCCTCGGTGACGTTCTGGATGCCCGCCTTGATCTTGCCGGCATCCTCGGTCTCCATCTGCTCTTCGAGGTTGGAGATCGCCAGTTCGATGGCCTCGATCGTCGTCGGATCGACCTTGTCGGAATGCTCTTCCATCGCCTTCTGGGTCGAGTGGATCAGGCTTTCGGCCTGGTTCTTGGCCTCGACCAGTTCGCGGCGCTCCTTGTCGGCCTCGGCATTGGCCTCGGCATCCTTGACCATTTGCTCGATCTCGTCATCCGACAGACCGCCCGACGCCTGGATCGTGATCTTGTGCTCCTTGCCGGTGCCCTTGTCCTTGGCGCCGACATGGACGATGCCGTTGGCGTCGATGTCGAAGGTGACCTCGATCTGCGGCAGACCGCGCGGGGCGGGCGGGATGTCTTCCAGGTTGAACTGGCCGAGGATCTTGTTGTCCATGGCCATCTCGCGCTCGCCCTGGAAGACGCGGATCGTCACCGCGTTCTGGTTGTCCTCGGCGGTCGAGAAGATCTGCGACTTCTTGGTCGGGATCGTGGTGTTGCGGTCGATCAGCCGGGTGAAGACACCGCCCAGCGTCTCGATGCCGAGGCTCAGCGGCGTGACGTCGAGCAGCACGACGTCCTTGACGTCACCCTGCAGCACGCCGGCCTGGATCGCCGCGCCCAGCGCCACGACCTCGTCGGGGTTGACGCCCTTGTGCGGCTCTTTGCCGAAGAAGTTGGTGACCTCTTCGACGACCTTCGGCATCCGGGTCATGCCGCCGACCAGCACCACCTCGTCGATGTCCGAGGTGGAAAGGCCGGCATCCTTCAGCGCGGCCTTGCAGGGCTTGATCGACGCCTTGATCAGGTCGGAGACCAGCGATTCCAGTTTCGCCCGGGTCAGCTTCATGACCATGTGCAGCGGCGTGCCGGTGTCCTTGTCCATCGAGATGAAGGGCTGGTTGATCTCGGTCTGGCTGGAGGACGACAGCTCGATCTTGGCCTTCTCGGCGGCTTCCTTCAGGCGCTGCAGGGCCATCTTGTCTTTCGACAGGTCGACGCCGTGCTCCTTCTTGAACTCGTCGGCCAGGTACTGGACGATCCGCATGTCGAAGTCTTCACCGCCGAGGAACGTGTCGCCGTTGGTCGACTTGACCTCGAACAGGCCGTCGTCGATTTCCAGGATGGTGATGTCGAAGGTGCCGCCGCCGAGGTCGTAGACGGCGATGGTCTTCGATTCCTTCTTGTCGAGGCCATAGGCCAGCGCGGCGGCGGTCGGCTCGTTGATGATGCGCAGCACTTCGAGGCCGGCGATCTTGCCGGCGTCCTTGGTGGCCTGGCGCTGGGCGTCGTTGAAGTAGGCGGGCACGGTGATGACGGCCTGCTTGACCTCTTCGCCGAGATAGCTTTCGGCGGTCTCCTTCATCTTGCCCAGGATGAAGGCGCTGATCTGGCTGGGCGAGTATTTCTCGCCGCGCACCTCGACCCAGGCGTCGCCGTTGCCGCCGTCGATGATCTTGTAGGGGACGTGCTTGCGGTCCTTCTCGACCGCCGGGTCATCCTCGCGGCGGCCGATCAGGCGCTTGACGGCGAAGACGGTGTTCTCGGGGTTGGTGACGGCCTGGCGCTTGGCCGGCTGGCCCACCAGACGCTCGTTCTCGGTGAAACCGACGATCGACGGCGTGGTGCGCGCGCCCTCGGCGTTCTCGATGACGCGGGGTTGAGACCCGTCCATGATGGCGACGCAGGAGTTCGTGGTTCCCAGGTCGATCCCGATGACTTTGGCCATGCTCAAGATCCTCTCTTTCGGCGATGTTGCGGAGTCGCAGCCCGAGACGGCGCCGCCCTCCAATCCCATTTTTCGCGGGCGTTCACGGACCCGCGAGGCTTCACGGGCTATATAGGGAGGGGTCTTTGGGGCTGCAACCGCCGCGATGACCAAAAAGTCACGGTTTTTGCCGGCCGGGAAAGCCGGAAATTACAGACGGGTAGAGGGCGGCGCAATGGAGACGCAGGTGCTGGAGATACGGGGGTTCAAGGTGTTCAGGGGGGCGCTGGATCGCGACCGGCAGGCGGCGATGGCGGAGGACATCCGCGCCGTCGCCGGGGCCGCGCCGCCGTTCTCGCCGCTGACGCCGTGGGGCAAGCCGATGAGCGTGCGCATGACCTCGGCCGGACGCTACGGCTGGTACGCCGACCGGCGCGGTTATCGCTATGTCCCCGAACACCCCGACGGGCAGCCCTGGCCGCCGATCCCGGACTCGGTGCTGGCGGTCTGGGACCAGGTCACGGGGCTGGAGCGGCGGCCGGATTGCTGCCTGGTGAATCACTACGGACCCAAGGCGCGGATGGGGATGCACCAGGACCGCGACGAGGCGGATTTCACCTGGCCGGTGGTGTCGATCTCGCTGGGCGACGACGGACTGTTCCGGATCGGGGGCGACACCCGCGGCGGCCGGACCGAGAGCGTCTGGCTGCAATCGGGCGACGTTGTCGTGATGGGCGGCGAGGCCCGGTTGAAATATCACGGTCTCGACCGGATCCGCCCCGGAACCTCGACCCTGCTGCCCGGGGGCGGGCGGATCAACCTGACTTTAAGGGTGGTGGACTGAGCGCTGCGTGCGGGCGGCTGCCACGGACGGATCGCTCGACCGGCTGACACCTCGGCATGCCGGGATCGGCGCTTGCGATCGTCGCGCAAGCGCGAAGATCAAGGTTCAAGGGTCCCTCAGGATCGTCCCGGAAGGAAAGGCGCATGAGTTGGCGCCTTGCATCGACTGTGTCCGAACCGCGGCCCGGTCCGCCTATTCGAAGCAGTAGTGGTGCCGCTGCTGCATCTCTTCCGAGAACTCGCCGTCGCTGAGCGGCATGTAGGTCTCGAAGCCGCAGATCGGGGCGAAGCCGCTGTCGCCGGAGGCCGCAACGGGTTCGGATGTGAACACCATGTCGCGGAAGATGATCGAGTTTGGCGGGGTGTCCGTCACGACCTGGCGCACCCAGTCCGGCGAGAACAGCGTGGCGAAAGTCTCCGGCGCGTAGTGAACGAAGTTATGCATGGATAGGATCATCGCACCGACGCCGAAGGTATGCGCGGTGATGAAGACCTTGGCCTCGAACCGGAACATCTGGCGGATCGCAAAGCCCGCCCCGGCGGCCAGCCCGCCGTCGATCATCATGATCAGGTCGGTATCCTCGCCCGACAGGCTGCCGCCCTGCAGGTGATAGCGGATGTAGCGCGAAAGGAAGACCGCGAAGAGACCCAGCGCAAAGGCCGCCACGATGCTGGCAGGGTACTGCATGTTCTGCCACAGCGAGGGCCGCAGGCGGGATCTGGATCTGGGATTGGCGGCCTGTTTGGCTTCGGCCAGGGCCGATGCGCGGGCCTGGAAATCGGCGGCGCGGGAAACGGCGTCCATTGCTGCTCTCCATCAAGGTCTGCGGCCGGGCGGTGACACCTGAGGCCGGATTCTGTTCGACCGAAAGCTGTCCTCGCAATTCGCCGGCAGGTTGACCTGTGTTGGGAAATATTGTGGCCACGCCGGTGCCGCCGACGGCCGTGTTGCGGCGCGACGCGTCAAGGGGGTCCTCTGTCCGATATGCCCGGCCGGCTGCCTTTTCTTTGAAGATCGGCGGCGCCGCCAATGGACATCCCGCGGGGTTTCCCCCGTCTGGCCCGGTACACGCGCCAGCGCGCATCCCGTCGATCAAAAGCCGTCCCTGCACCCGATGAAGAGGTGGTCTGAGGGACCGGTCTGTCATGTGCGCGACGGGTGTCAGCCCGCCGCGGAGCGCTCGGCAAGGGGTTATAGACGCTGCGGGTTAGCGCGGCCTGAACAGGGCGCGCGGTGGCGTTGCGTCACCGCCCCGCCGTCCAGCTGATCGAGGCGTGCTTGCGGGTGTAGCTTTCGCCCATCAGCCCGATCATGATCAGCGCCAGGGACAGGAACAGCGGGTAGCTGACCGAGCTGAAATGCGGGTTGTAATTGATGAAGACGAAGCCGCGCGCCTGGTCGATGCAGTGGAACAGGGGGTTCCAGTCGAACATCGCCAGCATGTAGCCCGGCAGCGTGTTGGCCACGAACATCTTGCCCGAGGCGATCATGTTGGCGCGGGCGTAGATCTGCGAGGCGATCCCGACGAATCCCGGGAACCAGGGCTTCAGCGCAAGAAAGACCAGCCCGACCCCGACGCCGGAGAACCACGCCATCAGCACCATGCCGAAGGCCGCGGCGGGATGCAGGATTTCCACCGGCCCGGCGACCACGTCGTAGACGAAAAGCACGACGAACAGCGACAGCACCTGGATATAGAGCGTGCCAAGCGCCGCGGACGTGATCGCGATGGCGGTGTTCATCGGCGCGTGATTCATCATCGGCGAGGCCGGGCCCTCGGACCCCAGCACCGCGCTCATCGCCTTGTTGTGGGTCAGGAACAGGAAGATGCCGGACAAGATGTAGAGCAGGAAGTCGCCCCGGATGGCGGTGCCGCGCAGGCCCAGGATCGAGAACATCACGAAGAACACGGCGACGAGGACGACGGTCTGCACGATCGACATCAGCAGGCCGATCAGCGCGTTGCCATGCGCCTTGCGCACGCTGCGGACAGTGGCGTGATAGATCAGCTCGAGGATGGTGAAGGCCGAATGAACGGTCGATCGCCTGGCCTGTTGCTGAAACATCGCCGATTTCCGATTCCTGCCGCGCCGGCCCGCCCCGTCTTTTCGCAGGGAATTGTTGCCGTTCCTTTACCGGGCAACCATAAGTGGCCAGGGGCGGCGGATCAATCGCGGCCAGGGACAGAACGGAAGACGGAGCGGGGGCGTTGGATTTTGAACACTTGGTGCCGGTGATGCGGCGGCTGGCGCTGGAGGCCGGCGACGCGATCATGGCGATCTACGGCGCGGAGGATTTCGAGGTGAAGGCGAAGTCCGACGCCAGCCCGGTGACCGAAGCCGACGAGGCGGCGGACGCGCTGATCGCGGCGGGGCTGCGGGCGACCTTTCCCGGGATGGCGCTGGTGACCGAGGAGCAGGCGGCGTCGCATGCCGAGCGGGCGGAGAATTTCCTGATCGTCGACCCGCTGGACGGCACCAAGGAGTTCATCAAGCGGCGCGGAGATTTCACCGTCAACATCGCCTATGTCGAGGCTGGCGTGCCTGTGCGCGGCGTGGTCTACGCGCCGGCCAAGGGGCGGATGTTCTACACCGATGCGCGCGGGCAATCGGTCGAGGAAAGCGGGCCGTTCGACAAAGAGAATTTTGGTGGAACAGAGCCGCTTTCGGTGTCGCATCCGGACAACAACGCGCTGTTGGTGGTGGCTTCGAAATCGCACCGCGACCAGGCAACGGACGACTATATCAACGAGTATTCGGTGCGCGACATGAAGAGCGCGGGCTCGTCGTTGAAATTCTGCCTGGTGGCGAGCGGCGAGGCCGACCTATACCCACGGCTGGGGCGGACGATGGAATGGGACACCGCCGCGGGCCACGCGGTGCTGCGCGGCGCAGGCGGCGAGGTGGTGCGGTTCGACGACCACACGCCGCTGAGATATGGCAAGCCGGGCTACGAGAATCCATTCTTCATCGCTTACGCGCCGGGCGTCGAGTTGATCCGCGGCTGATGTCCGTCCTGATCTGCATTCCGGCACGGTATGCCTCGACGCGCTATCCCGGCAAGCCGCTGGTGCCGCTGACGGGTGCGGGCGGGGCGGCGAAGTCGCTGATCCAGCGCACCTGGGAGGCGGCGCAGGGCGTGGATGGCGCGCGGGTGGTGGTGGCGACCGACGACGACCGGATCGCGGCGGCCAGCGTCGGTTTCGGCGCCGAGGTGGCGATGACGTCGAGCGCGTGCCGCAACGGCACCGAGCGCTGCGCCGAGGCGCTGGACGCGCTGGGCGGCGATTTCGAGATCGTCGTGAACCTGCAGGGCGACGCGCCGCTGACGCCGGTCTGGTTCCTCGACGACCTGGTCGCCGGGTTGCGCGCCGCGCCGCGGGCGGAGGCCGCGACGCCGGTGCTGCGCTGCGACGGGCGGGCGCTGAACGGGTTTCTGGAGGACCGGCGCGCGGGGCGGGTCGGCGGCACCACGGCGGTGTTCGGGGCGGACCGGATGGCGCTGTATTTCTCTAAGGAGGTGATTCCCTATACCGGGAAGACCTATCCCGACGATGCCCCGGAAACGCCGGTCTTTCACCATGTCGGCGTCTATGCCTACCGGCCCGAGGCGCTGCGCGCCTATGCCGGCTGGCACGAGGGACCGCTGGAGCGTCTGGAGGGGCTGGAACAGTTGCGGTTCCTGGAGCAGGGCCGCGCGCTGCTCTGCGTCGAGGTCGAGGCGCGCGGGCGGCAGTTCTGGGAGCTGAACAACCCGTCGGACGTGGCGAAGATCGAGGCGATGATGGCCGAGATGGGTATTGAATGACGGCCACGCCGGTCAGCGTCATCGTCGTCAGCCGTGGGCGGCCCGATGCGCTGATGCGATGCCTGACCGGGATCGGGCAGCTCGATCATCCGATGTTCGAGATCGTCGTCGTGGTGGACACGCAGAGCCATGTTCGGCTGGATCAGAGCCGATTTGCCGGCCGGATCAAGGCGATTGCCTTCGACGAGGCGAACATCTCGGCGGCCCGCAACCGTGGCTTGGCGGCGGCGGCGGGGGAGGCGGTGGCGTTCATCGACGACGACGCGGTGCCGGAGCCAAGTTGGCTGCGCCACCTGGCGGCGGCGTTCGAGGATCCGCAGGTGGATGCGGCGGGCGGATACGTGCGCGGGCGCAACGGAATCAGCTTTCAGCACCGGGCGCGCAGCGTGGACGCGCTGGGCGATCACGCGGACCTAGAGATCCCCGATGACGCGCCACGGGTGGTCAATCCCGGACCGGGGCGGGCGGTCAAGACCGAGGGCACGAACTGCGCGTTTCGGGGCGAGGTTCTTGCGGACCTGGGTGGGTTCGATCCCGCCTTTGCCTTCTACCTGGACGAAACCGATCTGAATCTGCGGCTTGCGGCGCAAGGCTGCCGCACCGCGATCGTTCCGCTGGCGCAGGTGCATCACGGCTTTGCCGCGTCGGAGCGGCGGCGGGCCGACCGGATGCCGCGCAGCGTGTTCGACATCGGGGCCAGCCAGGCGGTGCTGCTGCGCAAGCACGCGCCAGAATCAGACCCCAAGCCAGTGCTGGCGCGGCTGCGGGCCGAGCAGAAGGCGCGGCTGCTGCGACACATGGTCGCTGGGCGCTGCGAGCCGCGCGACGTGGGGCGGTTGATGCGGACACTCGAGGCGGGCATCGCCGAGGGCGCGGTGCGCGGATTCGGCGGTCTGGCGTCGATCGGGCGGCCAACCGGGGCTTTTCTGCGGTTCATGCCCGACCCGCCGTTCCGCGGATCGAGAATGCTCGCCGGAAGGGCCTGGCAGGCGCGCCGACTGCGCGCCGAGGCCGCGCGCCAGGTCGCATTGGGCGAGCGGATCAGCCTGTTTCTGTTCAGCCCAACTGCGCTGTACCACCGCGTCACGTTCACCGCCTCGGGCGTGTGGGAGCAGCGCGGCGGGCTTTGGGGCAGGTCCGAAAGGCGGGAGGCGATCTTCTCGGCGTCGGGCTTTGCCGCGCGCGTTCGTCGCGAGGTTGAGCGCGTGGGTCGTGTACGAAACCTGGAAATGAACTGAAAATGTTTGCCAGGGTGCAACAATCCATGGATATGTCAGGGAAATGACAAACTTCCCCCGCAGAACGGGCTGAAAGCCTTGGCGGCGCGTGGTAGTGAGAGTGAAACAGGACGAGGTGGGTAATGGCACGCAAGGTAACCAAGGCGATCTTTCCCGTCGCCGGGCTGGGCACGCGGTTTTTGCCGGCCACCAAGTCGATCCCCAAGGAAATCATGACGCTGGTGGACCGCCCGCTGATCCAGTACGCCATCGACGAGGCGCGCGCGGCGGGGATCAAGGAATTCATCTTCGTCACCTCGCGCGGCAAGGGTGCGCTGGAGGACTATTTCGATCACGCGCCGGAACTGGAAAGCTCGCTGCGCAAGAAGGGCAAGGACCAATTGCTCGAGGTGCTGAAGAGCACCAACATGGAAAGCGGCGCCATCGCCTATATCCGCCAGCACAAGGCGCTGGGGCTGGGCCACGCGGTCTGGTGCGCGCGGCGGCTGATCGCGCCGAACGAGCCGTTCGCGGTGATTCTGCCGGATGACGTGATCGCGGCAGAGAAGCCCTGCCTGCAGCAGATGACCGAGGCCTATGACGAGATCGGCGGCAGCATGGTCGCCGCGATGGAGGTGCCGCCGGAGCGCGCCTCGTCCTACGGCGTTCTGGACATACGCGAAGACATGGGCTCGATCGTGTCGGTCAAGGGCATGGTGGAAAAGCCGAAGAGCAATGAGGCGCCGTCCAACCTTGCGGTGATCGGGCGCTATATCCTGTCGCCCAAGGTGCTGCAGAACCTCAACAAGATCAAAAGCGGCGCAGGCGGAGAGCTGCAGTTGACCGACGCCATCGCGCTGGAGATCGCCGAGGGACGTGATGTCTATGGCTACAGGTTCCGCGGCCAGCGCTTCGATTGCGGATCGAAGGCCGGGTTCTTGCAGGCCACCGTGGCCTTCGGGCTGGCGCGGCCGGACTTGCAGACCGAGTTTGCGGATTACCTGCGGCAGATGGTGTCGCTGCAAAAAGCGGCTCAGTGACGGCTTGAACCGGACATGAAACACGTGCTGGTCACTGGCGGCGCCGGGTATATCGGTTCGCATGCCTGCAAGATCCTGGCCCGTGCCGGCTTTGTGCCGGTGACCTACGACAATCTGTCCACCGGCTGGGCCGAGGCGGTCAAATTCGGCCCGTTCGAGCAGGGCGAGATGGCCGACCGCGCCAACCTTGATCGGGTGTTCATGCAGTACCAGCCGGTCGCGGTGATGCATTTCGCGGCGTTGAGTCAGGTGGCCGAGTCGATGCGCGCGCCGGGCATCTACTGGCACAACAACGTGGTCGGATCGCTGAACCTGATCGAGGCAGCAGTGGCGCATGGCTGCCTGGACTTCGTGTTCTCGTCGACCTGCGCCACCTATGGCGACCATGACGGCGTCCTGTTGGACGAGGATACCCCGCAACTGCCGATCAACGCCTATGGCGCGTCGAAGCGGGCGATCGAGGACATGCTGGTGAACTTCCAGGCCAGCCACGGACTGAACTCGGTGATCTTCCGGTACTTCAACGTGGCGGGCGCCGATCCGGAGGCCGAGGTGGGCGAGTTTCATCAGCCCGAGACGCATCTGATCCCGCTGGTGCTGGACGTGATCGACGGCAAGCGGCCGGCGCTGACGATCAACGGCACCGATTACGACACGCCGGACGGCACCTGCATCCGCGACTACGTGCACGTGATGGACCTGGTCGATGCGCATCTGGCGGGGCTGGAATGGCTGCAGGCGCGGCGCGGCAGCCGGGTGTTCAACCTGGGCACCGGCCGCGGCTTTTCGGTGCGCGAGGTGATCGATCACAGCCGCGGCGTCACCAATCGCGAGGTGCCGGTCGAGACCGGGCCGCGCCGGCCCGGGGACTGCACCAAGCTGGTGTCGGGCGGCAGCCGGGCCGAGGCGGAACTGGGCTGGACGCCGCGCCGGTCGACCCTGGAGACGATGATCAGCGATGCCTGGAGATGGCACCAGAACGGCCATTACGAGCGCTAGGCCCGCG
>JAHELH010000140.1 GCA_024644285.1 Paracoccaceae bacterium
GACCGAGACGCTGGGGCTGCTTTATGCCGATCACTTTCCCTATCGTCAGAAGGCCACCGCGCGCGGGGTGCGCCGGTCGCCGTTTCACGCGCAGCTTGCGGCCGAAGGCGCGGTCTTCGGAGAGCTGGCCGGCTGGGAGCGGGCGAACTGGTTCGCCGAGCCGGAGCAGGCGCGCGAGTACCGCTATTCCTGGGGCCGGCAGAACTGGTTCGACAACGCCGCGCGTGAGCACATGGCGGTGCGCGAGACGGTCGGACTCTACGACATGTCGAGCTTCGGCAAGCTGCGGGTCGAGGGGCGCGATGCCGAGGCCTTCCTGAATCGCGTCTGCGGCGGCGACATGAGCGTTCCGGTGGGCAAGATCGTCTATACCCAGTTTCTCAACCCGTCAGGCGGGATCGAGGCCGACGTCACCGTGACCCGGCTGGCCGAGACGGTCTACCTGGTGGTCACCCCGGCGGCGACCCGGCTCGCCGACCAGGTGCATCTGCAGCGCCATGCCGGCGACGCGCATGTGGTGATCACCGACGTCACCGGGGCCGAGGCGGTGCTGGCGGTGATGGGACCGCGGGCGCGTGAGCTGATGCAGGCGGTCAGCCCGGCCGATTTCTCGAATGCCGCCAACCCGTTCGGCACGGCGCGGACGATCGAGATCGGCATGGCGCTGGCGCGGGTCCACCGGGTGACTTACGTGGGCGAACTGGGCTGGGAGGTCTACGTGCCGGCGGAGATGGCGGGTCATGTCTTCGAGGAAGTGCACACGGCCGGAAAGGGCGTTGGCGCGAAGCTTTGCGGCATGCACATGATGGACAGCTGCCGGATCGAGAAGGCCTTCCGCCATTTCGGCCATGACATCACCTGCGAGGATCACGTGCTGGAGGCGGGGCTGGGTTTCGCGGTGAAGACTGTCAAGCCGGACTTCATCGGCCGCGACGCGGTGCTGCGCAAGAAGGAGGCCGGGCTGGAGAGGCGGCTGGTGCAGTTCCGGCTGACCGATCCAGAGCCGCTGCTCTATCACAACGAGCCGGTGCTGCGCGACGGAGAGGTCGCGGGCTACCTGTCGTCGGGGGCCTACGGCCATGCACTGGGCGGCGCGATTGGGCTGGGCTATGTGCCATGCAAGGGCGAGAGCGCCGCGGAGGTTCTCGCCTCGCGCTACCAGCTCGAGGTCGCCGGAACGCTGGTCGATGCGGATGCATCGCTGCGCCCGTTGTACGATCCCAAGTCCGAGCGGGTGAAGGTCTGAATGCAGGCGCAGAATGTTTCGCATGCGAAACGTTTTGCGCTAACAGATTGACAAAACTTAACGAATCCTAACCGGACTATAATGCGCACTCATCCATAGCGGGCCACGAAATTGCGCAAGATAAGCTCCGGCGCATGCACGTCTGCGGCGTGGATCATCTCCAGCAACCGCTCGACTTCGTCGGGCGCGAAATAGCCGCGGTCCTTGTAGATGTGGGTGCGCAGTTCGAAAACCTTGGCGTCTGCCTCGGGGTGGAACTGCGTGGCATAGACGTTCTGCTTGTAGCGCACCATCTGGTAGGGGCAGGGATCCGAGGCCAGCAGTTGCACGCAATCCTCTGGCAGCACCTGCAGCGCCTCCTTGTGGCCGACGAAGGCGTCGAAGACGTCCGGGCAGCCGGCTAGCATCGCGTCGTCGCGGCCGTCGTCGGTCAGCCGGCAGGTCGAGGTGCCCACCGGCTCGCCGTAGCGCTCCTTGGTGACCGGCGCGCCCAGGTGATGACCCAGTATGCCGATGCCGTAGCAGCAGCCCATGAAGGGCAGGTCGCGCCCGGTGATCTCGGGCATCAGTGACAGGATCGAGGACTCGATGCGCTTTTCTACCGGCGATTTCTTGTCCTCGGCATCGCTGACGCAACCCGGCCCGCCGCCGACGATGACCCCGGCATAATCCGCCGGATCCAGATCGGCCGGGATGTCCTCGCAGTCGAGCCGGATGCGGTGCGTTCGTTCGGCCGCCAGTCCGCCCTTGTCGAGAATGGCCTGGTATTCGTTGTCCGCCGCCGGCGCTTCGGGGCGCAGCTGCAGGATGAGGAATTTCTTCATGGCGCGCACCTTCACATCGCTTGCCCGCCACCCTTGCCACAGCTTTGCGGGAGGTCAATGGCATGCAGCGCCCTTCGTCGCTGTGGACGCGACGGAAAATCCGAGTAGGCTGGCACGGTCGGTTCATGTTTCGCGAAAGGAAGACGAGCGCATGGAATTGAGTGCGGAACGCGACATCTCGGCGGATCGGGAGACTGTCTGGGCGGCGCTAATGGATCCGGAAGTGCTCAGGCAATGCGTTCCCGGCTGCCAGGAACTGACCGGCACGCCCGAGGACGGCTTTGACGCGGTCGTGGTTCAGAAGGTCGGACCGGTCAAGGCCACCTTCAAGGGCAAGGTGACGCTTAGCGACATGGACCGGCCCAACAGCCTGACGCTGAACGGCGAGGGCAAGGGCGGCGCGGCGGGCTTCGCCAAGGGCGGCGCTGACGTGCGGCTGGGCGAGATCGAGGACGGCACCCGGCTGAGCTATGACGTCAAGGCCAGCGTCGGAGGCAAGCTGGCGCAGCTTGGCAGCCGCATTATCGACGGGTTCGCCAAGAAGATGGCCGACCAGTTCTTTAAGCGCTTTCAGGAAATAGTTGAAGGCACGGGCGAAGCGCCACAGGATGAGGCCAAGGAATCAAGCCAGAAGCAGGGATGGCTTTCGCGTTTTAAAAAGGACGCCTGAGCCGCAGCCTGCAGTCAGGGAGGAATTGCATGACGAATGTATCGATGACGGTGAACGGCAAGTCGGTCTCGGGCGAGGTGGAGGGCCGGACGCTGCTGGTGGAGTTCCTGCGCGAGGGGCTTGGCCTGACCGGCACCCATGTCGGCTGCGACACCAGCCAGTGCGGCGCCTGCGTGGTGCATGTCGACGGCAAGGCGGTCAAGGCCTGCACCATGTTCGCGGCCGAGGCCGAGGGCGCGGAAGTGAAGACCATCGAAGGCATGGCCATCGCCGACGGCTCGCTGGGCACGATCCAGCAGGCGTTCCAGGATTATCACGGGTTGCAATGCGGTTTTTGCACACCGGGCATGGTGATGAGCGCGGCGGCCCTGCTGGCCGATAACCCGAGGCCCAGCGAGGCCGAGGTGCGCAGCTATCTTGAGGGCAACCTCTGCCGCTGCACCGGCTACCACAACATCGTCAAGGCGATCATGGCCGCATCCGGCCAGTCGGTCGAACCTGTCGCCGCGGAATGAGCGGAAAAAGCGGATTTTCGTAGAGAATTCGCACCCCAGGGAGGAAATGAAATGCCCAAGGACAGCGGCATCGGTGCCAGCACCAAGCGGCGCGAGGACGTGCGGTTCCTGACCGGACGCGGACGCTACACCGACGACATCAATCTGCGCGGACAGGCCTACGTGCACTTCCTGCGCTCGGACGTGGCGCATGGGACGCTCAAGGGCGTCGACACCTCGGCGGCCGAGGCCATGCCGGGCGTGATCCGCATCTTCACCGGCGCCGATTTCGAGGGCGTCGGCGGGCTGCCCTGCGGCTGGCAGATCACCGACCGCCAGGGCAACCCGATGCAGGAGCCGCCGCATCCCGTGCTGGCCCAGGGCAAGGTGCGCCACGTCGGCGACCCGATCGCCGCCGTGGTGGCCGACAGCTTCGAAGAGGCGCGTGACGCCGCCGAGGCCATCGAGGTCGATATCGAGGAGCTTCCGGCGGTCGTCGACATGAAGGCGGCCCTGGCGGACGGCGCGCCGAAGGTGCACGACGACCTGTCGTCGAACCTGTGCTACGACTGGGGCTTCGTCGAGGACAACCGGCAGGCGGTGGATGACGCCATCAAGGGCGCGCATCACGTCACGACGCTGGAACTGGTCAACCAGCGCCTCGCCCCCAACGCCATGGAGCCGCGCGTGGCGATCGGCGACTATGCCGGGCATAACGACGAATCCACGCTCTATACGACCAGCCAGAACCCGCATGTGATCCGCCTGCTGATGGGCGCCTTCGTGCTGGGCATCCCGGAACACAAGCTGCGCGTGATCGCACCGGACGTGGGCGGCGGCTTTGGGTCGAAGATCTTCCATTACGCTGAGGAGGCCTTCTGCACTTTCGCCGCCAAACAGCTGAAACGGCCGGTGAAATGGACCTCGACGCGCACCGAGGCCTTCATGTCGGACGCCCAGGGCCGCGACCATGTCACCAAGGTGGAACTGGCGCTCGATGCCGAGGGGAATTTTCTGGCCTACAGAACCGACACACTTGCGAACATGGGCGCTTATCTCTCGACCTTCTCGACCAGCGTGCCGACCTGGCTGCACGGCACGTTGGCGGCGGGCAACTACAAAACTCCGCTGATCTACGTGAACGTGAAGGCGGTGTTCACCAACACCGTGCCGGTGGACGCCTATCGCGGTGCCGGCCGGCCCGAGGCAACGTACCAGCTGGAACGCGTCATCGACAAGGCGGCGCGCGAGATGGGCATCGACCCGGTGGAATTGCGCCGCAGGAACTTCATCACCGAGTTTCCCTATGCCACTCCCGTGGCCGTGGAATACGACACCGGCGACTATGCCGCGACGCTCGACAAGGCGCTCGAGATCGCCGATTGGGACAGTTTCGACAAGCGCGCCGAGGAGAGCGCGAAGAAGGGTCTGTGGCGCGGGCGGGGCATCAACACCTATATCGAGGCTTGCGGCATCGCGCCCTCGGCGCTGGTGGGGCAGCTTGGCGCGCGGGCGGGGCTTTACGAAAGCGCCACGGTGCGGGTCAACGCCACCGGCGGACTGGTGGTGATGACCGGGTCGCATTCTCACGGCCAGGGGCACGAGACCGCCTTTCCGCAGGTGATCGCCGAAATGATCGGCATCGACGCGAACATGGTCGAGATCGTGCACGGCGACACCGCCAACACGCCGATGGGCATGGGCACCTACGGCTCGCGCTCGATCGCGGTGGGCGGCAGCGCAATGGTGCGGGCGACCGAGAAGATCATCGCCAAAGCCAAGAAGATCGCCGCCCACCTGATGGAGGCCTCGGATGCCGATATCGAGCTCAAGGACGGCGCCTTCACCGTTGCCGGCACCGACAAGTCGGTGGCCTGGGGCGACGTGACGCTGGCGGCCTACGTGCCGCACAACTATCCGCTGGAGGATATCGAGCCGGGACTGGAAGAGACGGCGTTCTACGACCCGTCGAATTTCACCTATCCGGCGGGGGCCTATATCTGCGAGGTCGAGGTCGATCCCGAGACCGGCAAAGTGACCGTCGACCGCTTCGCCGCGGCGGACGATTTCGGCAACGTCATCAACCCGATGATCGTCGAAGGCCAGGTGCATGGCGGGCTGGCGCAGGGGCTGGGCCAGGCGCTGCTGGAAAACTGCGTCTACGACGAAAACGGCCAGCTTCTTTCGGCCACCTACATGGATTACGCCATGCCAAGGGCCGACGACCTGCCGAGCTACCGGGTCGACCATTCCTGCCAGACCCCCTGCACGCATAATCCGCTGGGCGTGAAGGGCTGCGGCGAGGCCGGCGCCATCGGCTCGCCGCCGGCGGTGGTCAACGCGGTGGTCGACGCGCTGCAGCGCGGCGGCAAGGACATCACGCATATCGACATGCCGCTGTCACCGGGACGTGTCTGGGCGGCGATGAACGTCTGAGGGAGAGAAGAGATGCACAATTTCGAACTGGTCAAACCGACCACTATCGCCGACGCCGTTCAGGCCCTGTCGGGCGAAGATGCGCAGCCGCTCGGCGGCGGTCAGACGCTTATCCCGACGATGAAGCAGCGGCTGGCAGCCCCCGCCCGGCTGGTCAGCACGCTGGGGATCGCCGAGATGCAGGGCGTCTGCACCGACGATCACGGGCGCATCTGCATCGGCGGGGCGACGACGCATGCCTCGGTGACGGCCGAGACCGCCAGTACCTTCCCGGGGCTTTCCGGCCTGGCCGCGAAGATCGGCGATCCGGCGGTGCGCAACCGCGGCACAATCGGCGGATCGGTGGCCAACAACGACCCCGCCGCCTGCTATCCCGCCGCGTGCCTGGCGACCGGCGCCACCATCGTCACCGACAAGCGCGAGATCGCCGCGGACGACTTCTTTCAGGGCATGTTCGCCACCCCGCTGGAAGAGGGCGAACTGATCACCGAGATCAAGTTTCCGGTGCCGCAGGCCTCGAATTACCAGAAATTCGAGCAGCCGGCCTCGCGTTTCGCGCTGGTAGGCGTGTTCGTGGCCAGGTTCGGCGACGGCGTACGCGTCGGCGTGACCGGCGCCTCGGAAGACGGCGTGTTCCGCTGGAGCGCCGCCGAAGAGGCGCTGTCGGGCAATTTCTCGGCCGAGGCGGTTTCTGGCCTGTCGCTCCCGGCCGAGGGCATGATCGGCGATCTGCATGGCAGCCCGGACTATCGGGCGCATCTGGTCAAGGTGCTGACCGGGCGGGCGGTCACGGCGGCCTCCTGAGGCGCCGCTCATCGTCAGGTCCGAAAAGCGTGCCGCTCAGGGGATCAGCACCGTCGACCCTGTGGTCGCCCGCGCCTCGAGCGCGTCATGCGCCGCCGCGGCCTCGCCCAGCGGCCGCGTCGAGATGCT